>JAYKGX010000184.1:0-27652 GCA_035285565.1 Synechococcales cyanobacterium | reverse complement strand
AATCCTGGCTCACAAGGCAGTTGTCCTGACGGTGGAAGAACTCAAAGCAAGGGTTCAAGCGGTCGGGATTGCGCAGACGGCCCAGGAAGTGGATGTGGTCACCACGGGAACTTTTGAACCGATGGAGTCCTCTGGGGCGATTCTGAATCTGGGGCAGACGGATCCTCCGATTAAAATGCGACAGGCTTGGCTGGATGGTGTACCCGCCTATACCGGCTTTGGGGCGGTGGATCTCTATTTGGGTGCCAGTCAGATGGCGGATTTTCCCAGTAATGAGGAGTTGCTGGAAGAAGGGCGGGAGGTGCGATCGCGGCAACGGGGTGGGGGGCATGTGATTGAGGATCTGATTGCAGGTAAGGCGGTAAACTTACGGGCGATCGGGCAAGTTACGGATTGCTATCCCCGCAGTTCCTTTGAAACCACGATTACCCGCGATCGGATTAACCAGTTTTATCTGTTCAACCCCCGGAATTTATACCAGAACTTTATTGTGGGGATTAATGGCGGCGATCGTCCGCTCTATACCTATCTGGGGGTGTTGCAGCCTCGGCTAGGCAATGCGGTTTTTTCCAATCCTGGTGCAATTTCGCCGTTGTTGAATGATCCAAAGTTGCAAGTGATTGGCATTGGAACTCGAATTTTTTTGGGTGGAGGCATTGGCTATGTCGCCTGGGAAGGGACTCAGCATTTTCCACTGCAGAAGCGCTTGCCGAATGATACCCCGATTGGTCCAGCGGCTACGGTTGCCTTAATTGGCGATGCCAAGCGGATGGATGCACGTTGGGTGCGGGGTTGCTACTTCAAAGGGTATGGCGCTTCGGTTATGTTAGGGGTGGGCATCCCATTACCCGTGCTGAACGAATCGGTAGTTGCCCATTGCGCCGTGCAGGATCAAGATTTGGTGGCACCGATCGTGGATTTTTCCATTCCCCGCCGAGTGCGTCCCACCTTTGGATTAATGAGCTATGCTCAGCTCAAGTCGGGCAAGGTGCCGATCGATGGCAAGGTGGTGCGAGTGGCTCCCTTAGCCAGCATTTACCTGTCTCGGCAAGTGGCGATCGAACTGAAACAATGGATTCAGCGAGGCGATTTTCTGTTGACGGAACCGGTAGCCGAATTACCCCGCGATCGCGCCTTTATTCCTCAGGATATGCGAGGTGTTTGAGGGGCGGCCGGGAGGAGGAGCGCCTGGGCACTGGACCGGGACTGAAGACCGTTAATAATTCTTGAATAATAAATTTTGACCTGTTGTGTGATGAAAGTTTGGGGGTATTCTCCTGGAAATACAACTGTCGGTGTTGTATTCAGTTTCATAGCGGAGCGTTCCCATCAGGTTCTAGATTATTTCACTCCTCCTATTCATCCAGAGGTGTCTCCCATGGATAAGTCGATCGAACTGAGCTTGGAGCAGCAATTTAGCTTGCGATCGTTTGAAACCAGTGTCGCTCATATGAGCCATGAACAGGCCCAGGAGTTTCTGGTGAAGCTGTATGAACAAATGTTGATGAAGGATGCAATGTTTCGCTACCTGCTGAAGGAGCGTTGGGACATTGGCAATTTTTCAGGATTGTAGTCATTGTATTCGTTGTACGAATTGATTGTACCTATTGATTTTATTAATTGATTTGATCAAGTGATTGTCTGCATGAGCGTTATAGCTCAATCGACTGGTTGAGATTTTTAGCCAATACGTCAATGTAGCCATCAATTCTATGATCCTTAATACCATCGGTGCCTGGTTTGAGGAAATCATCGGCACGTCCCTGCATGCGATCGAGAAATTGCAGCCAAAAGAAGGGATCGGTCTTGATTTCGTTTTGGCTGGTGAGATAGAGAAACGCTCCAACGTGGCTGTAATTGACGGCACGAGGGGGTACACGGGTCACGGTGTCATTATTATAGACAAAGCGAAAACTGCGAGATTTGAAATCTTGATTAAACAGGCGCTCAAAGTCTCGATCGCCCAGCCGAGGAGAGCCAAAGGTGTAGAGTCCGTAAACGGGAATGTCTTTTTCGCGCAGGCGGGCGGTGGCTAAGGTGGCTAGGGCAGCTCCTAAACTATGCCCCGTGAACCAGAGCGATCGCACTTTTTCCTGTTGCAGCGATCGCAGGTAATTTTCTAGACCGACGGCACCATTGGGAAATTGCATATTCCAAACCAGATTCAGGGCTTTCTGAAAACCGGGATGAACCCCTCCGAAGGCATCTGGAGTAGGAAGAAAGATATCGAAGTTCGTAAACCAGTCCTGTAGAGCATTGGTGCCACGGAAACTGACAATGATTACCTGGTCATTGGCAAAGATGTAGCCTTGCGTTTCTTGCTGTGCCATGAAAAAACAGGTTTGAAACTGCCAATCCTGTTCCATAAAGGGGGTAACCTGTTCTGGTGGGAAATAGGCTAATTTAGCCGCTTTCGCCATCGTTAACGCTATTTTTGGATGATATTTGACAGTTTCGTGCTGAAAATCAAACCGAGTTACTTTTTTGACAATATCAGGAGGCAACATAGGGGTCTTCCGGGGCGATCGCCTGAATTGTGTTGCTAGAACCTAGCATTACTTTAATTCGTAGTGTAGCGGCATCGCCCCGTCGGATCGTCAACTGTACAAGATTTGTTGTAAGTTCTCCTCCGTTGCGATCAGCGCTGACCGGATTTCAAAGCTTGCTTCCGTTCTGCTTGAGGATCGCGCTGGCTGAGGGCTGCCAACTCAGCATCTAGTAAGGTTTGCCCGGTTGCCGCCAGGTAGACATCATCCAAACTGGGGCGGGATTGAGCGATCGCGAAAATGGGGAACCCTTCTGCCTGTAAGCTCTGCTGGATCGAGAGCATGACCGTTCCTTGTGTCTTTGGGGCAGCATCCGCCACTAAGTTGAGGGAATTCCCCTGGGCTGCATTGACAATCACCGATCGCACCTGGGGTAAATTCAGTAATAGGTTCCTGGCCCGTTCGGCTTCCTCTAGGGGAGTAAACTCCCGTAACCGCAGCGTAATGCGATCGCCGCCAACCTGCTGTTTCAGTTCATCTGGTGTGCCCAGAGCAATCACCCGACCCCGATCGAGAATAGCCACGCGATCGGCGAGGGCATCAATTTCTTCGAGATAGTGACTGGTTATTACGATCGTCATCCCCTGCTGTTGCAATTGCCGGAGGACGGCCCAGGTCACCGTGCGGCTTTCGATATCGAGTCCTGCGGTGGGTTCATCCAACACGAGAACCGACGGTTGATGCAGCAATCCGGTCGCGAGATCGAGCCGTTTTTTCAGACCGCCCGAGTAGGTGCCGATCAAGCGATCAGCCCATTCCGTTAAGCCTAACCGGGATAGCAAACTGGTGATGCGATCGGCAATTGCCCGCTTTGGCAGGTGATAGATCGCGGCTTGCAGTTCCATTAATTCCCGTCCAGTGAGCATTTTATCCAAGGCAACTTCCTGTGCCACATAGCCCAGGTACTGGCGTGCCCCTCGGGGATTGTCAAGAACGTTGATTCCTGCAATTTCAATGCGACCGGTGTCAGGTTTTGCTAGGGTGCAGAGGCAGCGTAGGGTTGTGGTTTTGCCCGCACCATTGGGACCTAGTAGTCCAAAGATCTCACCGCTCTTCACCTGCAGAGACACTGAATCGACTGCAATGACTTTGCCATAGGATTTGCGCAAATCTTCAATCAAGACGGCTGTGTTTGCATCAGAGATTGAATTGTTTAGATATAAACGATTATGATTCATCCCACTGTCCCTAGCCAAGTTGACCAATAGCCTGCGATCGCATCACCCATTTGATGAACGATCGGTAGGGTATCTACCAACATAGCAGCACAGAGCAGCATCATGTAGAAAATGGAATACTTAAATAGCGATCGGGCGACTTGCTGATCCCAAGCATGGAAGATCAGGTTCCAAGATTTCTGGATGAAAATCAAACCCAACCCCAGAGCACTCACCCCATAAAACCACCCCATTGCCCCGAGGGGATAAACGAGTACCAGGGTAGTTGGGATCAGCGCCAAGGTGTAGTAAAAGATTTCTCGACTGGTCATGCTATTGCCCGCCACGACTGGCAGCATGGGCACTCCCACCTTGGCATAGTCATCCCGAATCATAATCGCCAAGGCCCAGAAGTGAGGTGGGGTCCAGAGAAAGATGATGGCAAATAAAATCCAAGCGACAATGTTGAGACTTCCAGTCACAGCAGCCCAACCCACCAGGGGGGGAATTGCCCCAGCCGCTCCCCCGATTACAATGTTTTGGGTGCTATAGCGTTTGAGCCAATGGGTGTAAATCAACACATAGAACACAATCCCTGACATGGCGAGACCAGCACTGAGTAAATTGGCAAAATAGGCTAGTAAGCCAAAGGATAGGGTTGCTAAGGTGATTGCAAAAATCAAGGCATCCCGAGGTCGCACCCGACCTGAGGGAATCGGGCGTTTTCGGGTGCGTTCCATGATGTAATCAATGTCGCGATCGTAGAAACAGTTAATTGTATTAGCGGCACCGGACGCAAAGGCTCCACTGACCAAGGTGATGATCGCTAACATGGGATCGACGTTTCCTTCGGCTGCAACCCACATGCTACCTGCGGTTGTGATCAGCAACAGCAGAATAATTCGCGGCTTGGTTAACTGATAGTAGCTTTGGATGACTTCTAGCCAATCGCGATTGTAGCGCGTTGGAGTTGGCAAAGTGGATGTTGGTGGGGGGACAGGAATTGTTGTCATGATGGTTCTCGCAGGGTCTTGTCCGACCTGTAGGGGTTTCCGGGTAGGCTACCAGCCTAGCTTCTATTTGCTCTAGTTCCATCATCTGCTGCTAGTTCTAATTGGAAGATGGATGGTGCAAGCCATGCAGCAAAATGGCAATGAATAGAAGCTAATGGCAGAATAGTGCAACCTACAGAATTCAAAATGCAATAAAGAAAACAAGAATGAGACTATGATCATCATTCTTAAGATTTAATTCCTAATCCTTAATTAAATTGTAAGAGGTTTGTCGCCAAGTCAAGACCGTAAATGCAATCAAGCTACCCAGTAATAATGCACCGATCGCTTGGTGTGCAACAGTTAAGGGTTCCACTTGTAGCCGCAACCGAAAGGTGGCAAATCCGATCAGCAGTTGGCAGAACAGTAGCATCCCAGTCCCGTGGATCAGCGATCGCAACTGTTTAGGCAGGACTTTATGCCGCATTGCCACAATCACCAGCACCAAGGTGGAGACCGTTGCCGGAATAATGCCCAGTAAATGGCGATTCATCACCATGCAAAGTTGTTGGGTGCCAAAACATTGGTGCAAAGCCCATTGAGAAGCCACCAAGGCTCCCAGAATACTCTGCCCGTAGACCAAACCCACTGCAACTAAGCCAAACCAACGTAAATTGCCGAGAGGAACGGGTTCTAGCGCAGTTCTAGGCAGGAGCAAACAACCAATCGTCAACAGAGTGCCAAAGAATGCCAATCCGGTGCCTAAGTGAGCAGTCACAATGTCAAACCGCAGCAATTCCGTCACGGTGAGACCGCCCAAGACGCCTTGAAACACCACTAGCAGTAACGCCAAGCTCACCAGGGGTGGGGCCCAAGCTGGGAGCGATCGCCGCCAGAACCAAGCCAGACCGGTTAAGCCGATTGTCACTAGCCCCACCAAGGTGGCAATAACGCGATGAAACCATTCCAGAAACACCTGGAGATTCATCTGAGAAGCCGGAAAGACACTATCGTAACAGAGTGGCCAATCCGGACAGGATAACCCAGCATTCATGACACGGGTGGCACTTCCCAGGGCCATTAAGCCAACCGTCGTGATCGCTAGACCCAGGATCGAGCGAGCCATCCAAAGTTGCAGGGTCTGGGGATCTCGCTCATTCATCTGGCTAGCACGCAGCATTGTTTCTGTCATCGCGGCTTTACCTCCCAAAATCTGCCTATTTGAATTATGTTTGAAGCCTTGAAGTTCAATGATTGAGGTCTATATCTCAGCTTGCTGAGACGTAGAAAAGGGTGAATGACAAGGTTGAAGACATTGCCGTTAAGGTAATGTAACTCTCTGAATGGATGAGTCGGTAAACGATGGTGAACGATTGGATGAAAACTGCGATCGAGGTTTGATGCCAAGATTAGGTATGACTGCCTGTAACTATGACTGTTTGTAACTTTGCAAAGCTTTACTTAGCTTTACTCAAGTCTGAGTTTTCACTCACATCTTACAATGTGATCTATTTTGACGAAAATTCCCATAAGTTTTAGAGAATCTTCCAAATTCTGCAACATATGTCGTTACAATTCGTTACATTTCTGGGCTGATCCTGAAGAAATCCCTAAGCTTGTTGCCATACCCGCTCCCAATCGAAAATTCCTGATTTACCTTGTATAAGTGGTTGGGTTTTGACGAACTAGTTTTGGGTATTGATTGGTTAGAGGATTTATAATTCTCGTTCCCGTTGCTACATCAAACAAATCCTCCTTATATACCGTTAAACAGAACCGCTTAGCCTGAACAAGGCAGGTCATTGTATGGAACAGATTCCCGCTTCAATCCTCACGCTGTTAGCTGGGGTCGTAATCACCCTGATTAGCTTCTGGGTCGGCAATTCTTATCAAGTTCTCTTCCCAATCCAAGCATCCGAGCAGGCTCCCCTCGTCGATAACCTGTTTCGGGTCATGCTGACCATTGGGACTGCTATTTTCATCATTGTTCAAGGTACTTTGCTCTACTCCATTATTCGGTTTCGGCGCAAACCAGGGGATGACAGTGATGGTGCGCCCTTGGAAGGCAATCTGAGTCTGGAAATTCTCTGGACTGCGGTTCCTGCAGTGATTGTGATTGCCCTAGGGCTATACAGCGTAGAAGTCTATGAAGAAATGGGGGGCTTAAGTTCAGGCAGTGCCGGGATGATGACCCACAACCATGATGCCCATCATGCCGTTGCCATGGCGAATCAAGCGGTGCCATCAGACCCCTTGGTCGGCAGTGCGATCGCCGCGCCCATGGTAGGAGATGTTGGCATGGTTCAAGATGCTGACATGCCTGCTGCTGCGCCTGAATCTGCCCCCGTCCCCGAGACGGAAGTCACCCCCAGTCAGGTGGTGCGCAAAGAGATTCAGCCCTATGGTCTAAGCAATCCTCAAGATGGACTCAATCGTCCTGTGGATTTAGAAGTGAATGTGACTGGGATGCAATTTGCTTGGATTTTTGAATATCCTCAGCAGGGCATTACCAGTGGAGAACTGCATGTTCCAGTGGGCAAGGCGATTCGCTTGAATATGAAGGCAGTGGATGTCATTCATTCCTTCTGGGTTCCTCAGTTCCGGATTAAGCAGGATGTGATGCCTGGGTTGCCTTCCAGTATGCAATTTGTCGCGACGAAAGTGGGCGACTATCCTGTCTTCTGTGCTGAACTCTGCGGTTCCTATCATGGTTCCATGCGGACTCAGACGATCGTCCAGGCTGAGGAAGATTTTGCAAACTGGGTGACCGAGAGTCAGGCCATGGCAAAGGTCGGGGGGGATCAGACCACGATCGCGGCTCAACCCTTAACGGAAGCAGCGTATCTCGCCCCCTATACTGCTGAAATGGGCATTACCCCTGAAGTGGTTTCCCAAATTCACTCCCAAATTTACTCTCCAGGTCACTCCCCAGTTGACTCCATGTCTCCTTCCTGATTGATTTGACTTTTTTGTCTCATGTTCACGTTGACGGAATTACTATGAGCCAAGCACAAATGCCAGGGGAAATGTTGCAAACTCCTCTGGAGCAACCTCCCCATCATCCTAAAGCCTGGAAATGGTACGACTATTTCACGTTTAATATCGATCACAAGGTAATAGGCATTCAATACCTGGTTTTATCGTTCCTGTTTTACCTCGTGGGCGGAGCGATGGCAGTGGGGATGCGGACAGAGTTGGCCACGGCTGATCCAGACTTTGTAGATCCCAGTGTCTATAACATGCTGATGACCAACCATGGCACGATTATGATCTTTCTGTGGATTGTGCCTGCTGCGATCGCTGGATTTGGCAATTACCTGGTGCCTTTGATGATTGGTGCCAGGGATATGGCGTTTCCCAAACTGAATGCGATCGCCTTTTGGCTAAATCCTCCTGCTGGGCTGTTGCTGGGCATTAGTCTCTGGTTTGGTGGGGCCCAATCTGGTTGGACTTCCTATCCCCCCTTAAGTCAAATTACCGCGCCGATTGCTCAGTCTCTTTGGATTGCGGTGATTGCACTGGTCGGCACGTCCTCCATTATGGGTTCTCTGAATTTCATTATTACGATTTGGAAGCTGCGGGTGCCTAGCTTAAAGTGGGGACAACTTCCCCTCTATTGCTGGGCCATTATGGCAACTTCCCTGCTTGCCTTAATTTCTACACCTGTGTTGACGATTGGATTAGTGCTGCTGCTGTTTGATATCAACTTTGGCACTGCCTTTTATAAACCTGATCAGGGCGGTAATGTCGTTTTGTATCAGCACTTATTCTGGTTTTATTCCCACCCGGCGGTCTATCTGATGATTTTGCCTATCTTTGGCATTATGTCAGAAGTGATACCGGTTCATGCTCGGAAGCCGATTTTTGGTTACGCAGCGATCGCCTTTTCCAGTCTTGCCATTTGTATTGTGGGTTTGGTGGTTTGGGCACACCATATGTTCACCAGTGGCACTCCTGGCTGGCTGCGCCTGTTTTTTACCATTACCACCTTGATGGTTGCTGTACCCACAGGGGTGAAGATCTTTGCTTGGGTGGCGACTCTCTGGCAGGGCAAAATTCGCTATACCAGCGCCATGCTCTTTGCGCTCGGACTACTGTCCATGTTTGTGATTGGCGGTATTACAGGTGTGATGCTGGGGGTTGTACCCTTTGACTTGCATGTGCATGACTCCTATTTCATTGTGGGACATTTCCATTACGTATTATTTGGTGGATCCGTATTTGGTATTTATGCGGGTATCTACCACTGGTTCCCCAAAATGACGGGGCGGATGTTGAATGAAACCTGGGGGCGGGTTCACTTTGCGCTCACCTTTGTCGGGACCCACCTCACCTTTATGCCGATGCACTATCTGGGAATGCAGGGAATGCCCCGACGCATTGCCATGTACGATCCCCAATTTACTGATTTCAACCAGCTCTGCACCTTAGGGGCTTATGTGTTGGCGGTTTCCGTCATTCCTTTCTATGCCAATGTGATCTGGAGTTGGAGCCAGGGAGAAAAAGCGAGTGGCAACCCCTGGAACGCCAAAACGCTAGAATGGACGACAGATTCTCCCCCCATGATTGAAAACTGGGAAGTACTGCCCGTCGTAACCCACGGTCCCTATTCCTACGGTGAAGTAGAGAAAGCAGAAACCACTCGCACCTAGAAAATATTCGCCATTTCCCATTCTCCATTCTTCATTCCCAAAACTCCTATGCAAGGCGCAATCGATTCTTCTGAACCCATAGAAACTACTGCTCCGGGGGCGATCGCCGCCTCTACCCATGAAGCCCATCCAGATTACCGCACCCTAGGGTTAATTACCTTTTTGATTTCTGAGTCGCTGATGTTTGGGGCCTTGTTTGCCACCTATCTCTACCTACGCGGCGGTGCGATCGAATGGCCACCAGAGGGGACGGAGGTGGAATTACTCGTACCCACCATTAACACCATTATTCTGGTCTCCAGTAGCTTTGTGATCCACTATGGGGATGTGGCGATTAAGAAAAATGATGTGCAGGGACTCCGCAAATGGTATCTCCTCACGGTGATCATGGGTGCGGTCTTTCTGGGTGGGCAGGTGTATGAATATCTCACCCTGGGCTATGGCTTGACCACCAATGTGTTTGCCAATTGTTTCTACCTCATGACAGGATTCCACGGGCTGCATGTGTTCATTGGCTTGCTGCTAATTCTGGGCGTAATGTGGCGATCGCGGCGGATGGGGCACTACTCTGATCACAAGCATACGGGCGTGGAAATGGCTGAGATCTATTGGCACTTTGTCGATGTGATCTGGATTGTCCTGTTCTCCTTGATTTATATCCTGACCTTGTTTTAGAGCTGAGTCAAAAGTTCCATGATGGTGTAGATAGGTAGGTTTCTACCTGTAAACTCCTGATGATCACGCGTCACGATTGCATCGAGTTGATTGAGGGTGGCACCGGCAAGCTGGCTGGATGTCATCCTCTTTTAAGGGGGAAGTTAACTTGCCTATCTGGGGACTCGCAGCAATCAAAACTTGGTTCAAATCCCCACGGCAAGGCTGAAAAACCCCATCCAGCAATTGTGCGAAGAAGTTAGCATCAATTTCTTGGAAACTGAAGAATCGTACCCCTCAAAAGCATCCTGTTTGGATGATGATTTCTTGCCCACATTCGGTGAAAAACCCGTAAGTTGAAAACCATGTAGAATCTTCTGTGCTTCAGCCGGGGGAGATTTCAAATCTTGTTGAGAAAGGGATCGGTCACTAGGTTCCTGTGATACATTAGCGATGCATCTTGTCGTGGTGCATTTTGCTGTTCATTGCCCCCGAGCGCGATCGTCTATGAATTTGCCTTTTGTTTTAGAAGTTATTATTAGTCTGGTCTTTATTTACCTCGTCCTGAGCTTATTAGCATCCGAAGTTCAGGAATTAATTGCAACTATTTTGCAGTGGCGTGCTAAACACCTGCGGGACTCGATTGCCAATCTCCTGGGCGGAACAGGTGCAACCAGCGAACAGGCCCAAGTAACTGCCCTAGTGAATGAAATCTACGATGATCCATTAATTAAGAATATTAATCAAGAAGCTAAAGGGGTTGTTGCCAAAGGGTTTCGGAAAATAACACAGTGGCTGTTTGCAGATAACCGTCCGGGAGCCTATGGCACGAATCAAGCAACGGGGCCTTCCTACATTGCAGCAGATACCTTTTCGACTGCTTTGACAGAGCGCCTGGGCGTGAACCAACTGGTGGATAAGTTGGTGGAAACTCGCCTACAGGAATTTATTCAACGCTTGCTGGGGCAGGTGGAACTGGTGGAAGGGCAGATTCGTCCGGTGAATCCGTCAACCCCTACAGGGATGTGGGAAATCGCCCAAGCCTGTTGTTTGGACTTAACCATGCCTCCCTACGCGGAAGAAGTCAGCCATTTAGTCAGCGCCTGCGCCCAAGCCGAGCAAGCCTATCGAGCTGGACAAGCGACATTGTTGATTACGATCGATCGCATTTCTGAAAACCTCGATTTCTTTATCCAAACCTTCGCCCAATCGGGTGAGCCAGCCGCGAATGATTTCTACCGTCAGTTTTCTGTGTATAAGCAAGGGTTATTTGGGTTGGAAAATGAACGGGCGATCGTCTCCGGCGGTTTGCAGCCCAGTTTGAACGAAGTATCAGCGCTCTTTAATCGCAGTAGTAATGTCTACAAAACCCTGAAAAACCGCTATGAAGGTCTCTCCACCCAGGCTGCTACCATTGCTCAACAGGTGAGCGATCGAGTAGAAGAATTGCTAGAAAGCAAGCGAGGACTCAATTTAGCAACCATGGGAGAAGCAGGATCCACTGAAAGCGATCGTGCAGAATGTTTAGAACAGGCGCTGAGCGAACTGAGTGAAGCCGACTTCCAGATTTACGATGACTACCAGAAATACCTACAGGTGCAAGGGGTGATCGATCGCCTGCCAACCTCAGTGCGCGATAGTCTGGAAATTCTAGCACGACGGGCAAAGACTCGGGTGCAAACGGTAGAGTCTTCGGTGGATCAATTCCGCCAAGAGATTGGCACTTGGTTTGATCGCTCCATGAGCCGCACCTCTGGGGTTTATAAGCGCAATGCTAAGGGGGTTGCCATCATCATTGGCGTGATTATTGCCATGATCACCAACTCCGATACCTTCCATATTCTCAGTCGCCTGTCCAGCGATCAGAGTTTGCGGCAAGTGATCGCAGAGGGGGCAAGTCAAGTCGCACCTAAGGGAGAACGACCGGGGGAAATTCGTCAAGAGCTAGAGTCTTTAAAAAACCAAACGGAAGAAGTGCTGACGGACATTCCCTTACCGATTACGTGGAATCCCAGCAACTTAAGTCGTCAGTTAGGATGCCCCTATGATCCCAGTACCGATCAGGGCCCAGGACCCGATAAACCCTATAGTGTTCTCACCCGTCAACAGTGGAATAATCTATACAAGCAATGTTTGCAGCGAGACCCAGCTCCCGAGATGGCGGTGCCATTGCAAGTGTTGCAACTGATTAACGAACGTCCCTTTAGCTTTTTGCGAATGCTAACGGGTTGGTTTATTAGCGGGATTGCGATCGCCATGGGTGCCCCCTTCTGGTTTGACTTGCTGGGACGAGTTGTCAACGTTCGCAATGCAGGTAGTAAGCCAAAATCCAGCGATTCTTCCAGTAATCCCTAAAATGCTTCAACGCCTTCATCAACAGATTCTGAACTACTTGCAAAAATTGAATAGGAAGCATCGTTTTGCCTATAAATTTTCATTGGCTGGCGTTCTGATTATTCCATTTACAGTGCAAGTGGTCGCGATCGTAGGATTAGTTGGATATCTGTCCTACCGCAATGGTGAAAAAGCCGTTGAAGATTTGACCTATCAACTAATGCGATCATTCAATCAGCGGGTGAGCGAACAGTTGAGAAATGAGCTTGCCCCGGTTTGGCAGGCAAATCACATTAATCAGAGTGCGCTGCGCCAAGGAGCATTGAAGCTTGACCTAGAGCAACCCAATCCTGCCATTGATGCTCATTTGTGGCAGCACATGCAGTTGTTTCCCCACCTGACCTGGATTTCGCTAGGAGCCGAGAGTGGTGCTTCCAGGGGCATTTGGCGAGCGCAGCCCGGAGCCGATCTCCAGATTTGGGCTGCGAACCGGACAAATGGTTACCAGGGGCATTCCTATGCCATCAACTCCCAGGGGCAGAGAACAAAGCTTTTGCCGGTGGAACGACCCCTTTATGATGTGCGGACTCGTCCTTGGTATCGAGAAGCGATCGCGGCTAAAAAACCTGTGTGGAACAGTATCTATACAAGTTTGACAACGGACACGATGTTTATTGCCGCCAGTCAGCCCCTCTATGATGCGCAAGGAAAATTCGTTGGCGTGAGTGGGACGGATATTTCCCTCAGCAATATTCAAGCGTTTTTAGTAGAAAATTCTATTAGTCCCTCCGGTCAGGTGTTTCTCATGGAGCGATCGGGAAGGCTGATTGCTAGCTCTAGCCAAGAACCCGCCTTTCGGATGGTCAAGGGCAAGTCCCCCAAACAGGTTCACATTTCAGAGAGCAATACCCCGTTGATCCGAGCGACCGCTGCAGGTTTAAACCAACAAATCCCGGATTGGGCCAATCTCAAGCAGGCAAATCAATTGCGATTTCATCCTGATCAACAATCCCATTTTCTGCAAATTGTGCCCTTTGAAATGGAAGGGGGGTTAAGTTGGTTCATTGTGATGGTGATGCCCCAGGAAGATGTCATGGGACAAATTTATAGTGGGAATCGCACCAACATTTTAATCTGTGCTGCTACCCTGCTTGCTGTGACGTTGTTTAATGCTTGGCTGAGTCGGCGGCTGGTGCGGGCGATCCGAGTGTTGCGGGATGCCAGTCAACAAATTACCCAAGGGAATTTCAGCCAACAAGTGAAGGACTTCAAAGTGCAAGAGTTGTCTGTTCTAGCACGCGCCTTTAATCAGATGAGTCAAGAACTCAAGCATTCACAGCAGCAATTGGAAGATTACTCACGATCGCTGGAACAAAAAGTGAATGACCGCACCCAAGCACTCCAGGAAGAAGTGCAACAACGGCGATTAACCGAAGCAGCGCTGCAAGCTGCCAATCGGGAACTTGAAAAACTAGTCTATCTGGATGGGTTGACCCAAATTGCCAATCGTCGCCGCTTTGACGAATGGATACAACGGGAGTGGGCAGTAGCGAAGCGGGAACAGACCCCAATTTCCTTGATTTTATGTGATGTGGATTATTTCAAACAGTATAACGACACCTATGGGCACCAGTTGGGGGATGACTGCCTTTGCTTTGTTGCAGATGCGATCGCCCAGTCCGTGCGTCGTCCAGCGGATTTAGCGGCGCGCTATGGGGGCGAAGAATTTGTGGTGGTGCTGCCCAATACCCGAGCTGAAGGGGCGATTCAGGTGGTGAAAAGTATTCAAGCCTATCTCGATCAAGTGTGCATTCCCCATGAGCGATCGCAGGTCAGTTCCCATGTGACGTTGAGTTTTGGCATTACCAGTCTCATCCCCACGGAAGCAAATCGCTTGGATATCTTCATCGAAACGGCCGATCGTGCCCTATATCAAGCAAAACAGGCTGGCAGAAATCGTTATATGCTGCATTAGGGATGCGAATCTGCTGCTGATCAGCTTGAACTCTCACCGGGAGCATTCATCTGTTGCATTAACCATTTACCTACTTCTGACTGATGCGATCGCCAGCTCCGTTCCATGGCTTCTTCCAGCAGATCAAATGATAGATTTGGTAATACGGATGATGTCCGAATTCTGCGACTACTGCCATCCAATGCATTGGCAAAAGCAATTATCTTACCAGTCTTCACATTCCAAATCCAATATTCCAAAATTCCTATTTCTTCATACTGCAAGCGTTTCCCTCCTAAATCATCACTCAGAGTTGTGTCTGAGATTTCGATGACCAGATCAGGTAAGGGATAGTGGTTTAAATCAATCATGCGAGTTCCCTGTGGCACTTGCATCGCATTGTCGCCAATATAATAGGCAATATCAGGTTGAAATTCCTCCAATCCTTCTTTGCGGAACGAACAGGCATCTTTGGGGCTGAGGGGAATCCCTTGGCTCATGGCATACAGACCAATCATGAAAATTAAAACAGCATGAACGGTTGCATGATCGGAACCCGTTGGCATGTCTTCCAGCCTCATGTGTTGATGGTGGTAGTAGGCTTTATGGTGAGGGTGGGAATTGCTTTCGATGAGGTGGATAAAATCTTGCCAAGCGATCGCAACCCAGGTCTCTCGTTCCCGAGCCGCTTGCTCACCAGGTTCCCGATCGTGCTCATCCACGCCAAGTCCAGACATCAGGAAGTCGGGGTGCTCAGAGGATGCTGGAGACTGGGAGGAAGAAGTCAGCATGATCTAGAAAAACGGGTAGCATTCAAATTTTAGCCTATTTTTTCTAAGCTCAGTCGCGCACAAAATGGGTTGAGATTCCCCCTCGGTTTCCCTCGTTTCCCTAAATTTTCTATCTCAGCAGGGTTGACAGGAAACGCGATCGCCACTAAAGTTCTATGATTGAGCAGTAGATCTATTTTTCTCTGCTTAAGCCCAAAAATCTAGCGCGATCGCAATGAGATTCCCGCCTCAAAACGATCGCTAAGCCCCCAAGCTGTGTACGCAGCATGGTGACCTGGATTGCATTTTAGCACTCCCAGCCGCCCTGCTTTGTCATGCCAGACAACGGGGTGGCTAGTTTTTTGGGTTCTCCTCGTCCACTTTATTTAGTTTTGAGGAAACCCAATGAAACGTCAGACCAAACAGATCCAACTGCACCTGAGTGGTGATGCTGATGCGGTTGAGGCAGCGATCGGGCTGTTGCATGTGCTCAATTTCATCAGCGCCTATGAATGGAGCCGACCCGTCCGGCAACGAGATACAACCACCGTCATCTGCGTGGCTGCCCGAGAGATCATGCTAGAGATCGACTAGGGACTACAGGCGCGATCGGTGTTCCAGAGGTTGAACTTTTGCAAAAGTTCAACTTCTCCTTCTCGAACCTGGGGGTACCGATGACGATCGCAGCTTGCACGATTTATAGTGGGATGGGTTTGGGTGGGATTGATGATTACGACCGCTCTCAGAAACACAGTTCTCAGAAACACAGTTCTCAGAAACATAGGATCATGAAATTCGATAAGGACTTTTGGTCAATGCAAATTCTGATCTCGGAGGTACTGGCGATCGCGGGTTTTGTGCTCTGTGCTATCTGGTTTTTGGTGGTTCCTATCGTTTACTATCCCAATGCCGAGAAGAATTGCAGGAATTTTCTAAAGCAGCCGGATTAGAAGCCATTAGCTGTATTAATGGAGATTCCGATCGCGACTGGAATCTCTCCTGCACTGCGAGGAATAAAGATCGCCTCCTGGCCATCAGTTGTGGGTATATGCCATGGTCGAAGGGCTGCAAAATTAACTTCGGACAATTCAACCCACCCCCTGTGCAGTTCTCCCTCTTTAAGGAATAGCGTTTTATCCAATCCACTTGTCATGGCATCTCCTTTTGCTCCCCTCCATCCCCAATTGTATGGCATCGATTTCTTGTAGCGACGGAATCCATACCCAAACTCGCTTTCTGGGTAGGCACTGGGCTGGCGATCGCCCTCCGGTGGCTTCCCTGTTGATTACCTAGATGACACTTGCTTGAATTCGATCTGGATTGCCTGCATCGTTGCCCCAGTGAGATCAATTCATCGGTGTCGGGCAAAGGTGGCGAGGCAGCCGAATGGGAATCCGTAGAATAAATTCTGCTCCTGTACCAATCTCAGACTGACATTCGATAGAGCCACCATGATGTTTGGTAATAATTTGATAGCTGGTGGAGAGACCCATGCCAGTTCCTTTTCCAATCGGTTTGGTTGTGAAAAAGGGATCAAAGAGATGTTGCTGAACTTCTGAATTCATCCCAGATCCATTATCTTTAATCCGAATTTCAATATGATTCTTATCAAGCTGTCGTGTTGTAATCCAAATCTTTTTAGCAAATAAACCATCATATGCGACTTCTGGCAGTTGAAAATTACCATCTTCTAAAGCATCAATTGCATTGACAATAACGTTCATGAAAACTTGATTGATCTGTCCTGCAAAACATTCCACTGGAGGAAGTTGCCCATAATTACGATGTATAAAAATCTTAGGCTTGTCTGGGTGGGATGAATCATCCATCGCAGAATTAGGCTCATCAGAGGCCCATTGCAGACGAGGTTGAAGCAGCATCAGTGTACTGTCAATTCCCTCATGGATATCCACGGTTTTCACTTCTGCCTCATCCATGCGGGAAAAGGTTTGCAGCGATCGCACAATTTTTTGAATTCGTTCCGTACCTACTTGCATCGAACTGAGAACTTTCGTCAAATCCTCCTCAAGAAAGTCTAAGTCAGCCTGCACCAGCAAGGTTTGTAGTTCGCCACTTGGATGCGGGTGTTGCTGCTGATAGAGTTTCACTAAATTGAGAAGTTCTTGAGCATATTGATGGGCATGGGTAATATTGCCATGAATAAAATTGACGGGATTATTAATCTCATGGGCGACGCCTGCTACCAACTGCCCCAAGGAAGACATTTTTTCGCTTTGAATCAACTGAGTTTGCGCCCACTTCAGATTTTTCAGTGCTTGGGACAGTTGTACCGTCTGCTGCCGGGAGTTAGATTCTGCACCCCGCAAGGCATCTTCCACCTGTTTGCGATCGCTCAGGTCTCGAATACTGCCCACAATTAAGGGGTTCCCCTGGGCATCTTCCACCAAGGTGCGTTTCGTAGAGAGAAACCGTTGCTTGCCTGTGGCATCGGTCAAATAGGATTCATTAGTGGTGGCAATGCGCAGTGCTAAGACGAGGTCATCTTGATCCCAAGCGATCGCCGCTTCCTCCGGTGGCAAAATGTCTCGTTCAGAGCGATAGAGCAGATCTTGACGGTCATGCCCTAAAAGGGCACAGGCAGCGCGATTCAGCAAAATCCAGCGATGCTGTTCATCTTTCACAAACACCGGATCGGGAATCCCATCTAACACTTGATGGAGAAATTGTTCTGAAGCGTTGAGTTGTTGTTCAGCTTGCTGACGCTCCATCATGAGATTCTTCATCGCTACGGAGAGCGATCGCAATTCTAACTGAGAGGAATGGAGTTGCTGTTCTATGAGCATCTGGTTCGTGATATCTCGTACCATTGCAATTCCCGCAGATTGGGATCCCCTCTCACAATAAATCTGAAGATGCCATTCACAGACGATCGTTTGTCCGGCTTTTGTCACCTGTTCAGACACATAGGTGCAATGGTATTTGGCATTATCTGTGGTTTGTCCAGCACTTGCACCCGCATTTGAATGGGTTGGCAACTGGCTAAGCGGATCGCTAAAGGGCGTAGGCAGTAGATCTCCTAAGGGCGATCGCCCTTCCCAAGCAGCTTCACAATCTTGTCTTGGATCCTCAAAATTGATCAAATCATAGAGACATTGCCCTATTGCCTCGGATCCGTTGTAGCCAAAAATCTGTGTTGCGATCGGACTCCAGTAGATAATTTTCAAATCAGCATCCCATTCAATGATCCCAAAATGAGCTGTGTTCATGAGATCAGCTAGCTTATGGAGCGTGCTTGTTGCTGGGGGAGCCTCAGGATAAGCTGTTGTGCTGGGTGCTAAGCGTTGGCGTTGCTCTTGTTTGGCAACCAACCAGGAAAAATCGGTGCCAGAGGAAGATGAGGCTGCTTTCCCCACAGGTTCATCACGATCACGAGCAGGTTCATCCAGATCCGACCCCTCAAGCTCACTATTGCTTATACTGGATTCCTGTAAATGCACATACGATGAAAATCCTGAAGCGAGATCTAAATCAGATAGCGCAAAAGATTCTGCTTCTTCGCAGGTGCAATCTGGATTGAAAAAAGAAGAGAATATTTCAAAAGACATAGGGGAGGGCAACCTGTAACAGCAAAGAGTCTGGCGTAGACCGAAGGATCACAAGCTGAAGGATTCCAGATGAACTCGTGAATGGCGGTTCTGAATGGTGATCTTGATGTCAGAGTTCCTCAGCTTGGCAATAAATTGAACAAAATCAACAAAAAATGATTTATTTTTTGCTCATATATTAAAATAACGGGTCTCATTGTGAGCCTGCATGACAATTAACTGCAGCAAAATCATCATATAGAGGCATGAGAATAAATTGCCTGCGTAGGATTACAGACTGAACTCTCTAAATTGGTGGGCAATTTCGTGGAAAGTCAGTGATCTGCCTAGCATCTGTTGGGTGATTTGCCAAGCATCTGTTTGTGATCTGTATCTCTTCTCCTATCGCTCCTTCGCGCCAGCAGTTGCCTGCATTGGGTTGCGATCGTTCCTGGGATCCAATCATCTAACGGGCGATCGCACTGGTGGCAAAATTTATGGCACAATCTCCTTTACTCAGCATCATGGAACTCGAATGGCTGGATTCCTTTTCTTTATTCCTTAATAGGATAGATTCCAAAGCGGAGCGACCTGTGGTTTCATAGAGTCTCAAGGTTACTTTTCCAGTTTGGTTAGTTACCCTCTGAGGAGGAAATAACGTTGTGGATGCAATTGCGGCAGAAAAACTGAAAGAAATTACCCAGACGCTGATCCAGGCTAGACAGGCGCAAGGGATGTCTCTGGAGGAAATTGCGACCAAAACCTACATTCCTTTACGCATCCTGAAGGCGATGGAGGAAGGGGAAACCTACAAACTGCCAGAACCCGTTTTCGTCCAGGGGTTTATTAAGCGATATGCCAATCTGGTGGGGTTAGATGGAGTGGCGATCGCCCAGGCCTTCCCAACTCAATCCTTCCCAATCTCAGGGTCTCCCGTTCAGTCCCTAGCTACTTCTGCCTTGGGGCTTTCCGCTGCCAGCCAATCGGCTGATCCCTTCTCTGCGGATGCACGCCAGGTGATCACAGCAGAAGCGTCCCATTCTAGGACTTCCCCAAGCACCCCTCCCAAAAAATTCTTTGCCCCGGCTGCTGCACCTTCCGCAGGGGCTGCACCGAGGAATGACCGCTCCAATTCTCGTTGGGTTTGGCCGCTGGCGATCGGTATGGGAACCCTCCTCGTGGGTAGTTTGGTCTGGGCAGGGATCAATCGTCCTACTGCCACGGTGACATCTTCTGGCTCCGGATCAGTGACAGGGCAATCCTCTGGAGCCTCCAAGGATCCTAGCCCTAAGGCTAACTCCCCCAGTTCTGCGAGTTTGCCCGCCCCTGCGCCCGCTCCCTCGAAACCACCGACGGCTCCCGCTGCCACCAACACAGCTCCTAGCCCCGCCGCTGCTAAAAATCCGGGAACAAAGCCGAGTCCTCAGCCCAGCCCGAGTTCTCAGCCCAAAGCCACAGGACCTGTGACGGTGAGTTTGGATATTACCGAAGAAAGCTGGGTGGAGGTGGAAGTGGATGGGCAAGTCATGACTTCCGAAATCTTGAAGAAGGGAACTAAAAAGACGGTTTCTGGCAAGAATGTGGTTGTCTCGACTGGCAATGCACGAGGTGTTAGTGTTTCCTATAATCAGCAGGCTGCCAAAGCGATGGGAGCTACTGCAGATTTGGCAGTTGTGAAATTTCCTCCAACGAGTAATCCCTAACGAAGCATCCTGGACTGGGGGTCCACGTACCTGGGGATCATCGGTTAGGCTGGGGATCATCGGGATGGGTTAAAGGGTCAGGTGGAAAGTTGAAGGGATCGTAGCAAAACTGCATTGATCTTAATTTAATTCCAACAGCCAGAAGGTCTGAATCGGGCGTATCGAAGTGCAACAAACCCTCTACAATAGGTGGGATTTCTGCATCATATGAGTATTGGATCGCCATGCCGCGTCGTAATGACCTCCAAAAAATCCTGTTGATCGGTTCGGGACCGATCGTTATTGGGCAAGCCTGTGAATTTGACTATTCTGGAACACAAGCCTGTAAAGCACTTCGGGATGAGGGCTACGAGGTAGTATTGGTCAATTCTAATCCGGCAACGATTATGACGGATCCTGAGACTGCCGATCGCACCTATATTGAACCCCTCACTCCAGCGATTGTGGAGCAGATCATTGCCCAGGAGCGTCCTGATGCCCTGCTGCCGACCATGGGTGGTCAAACAGCGTTGAACTTGGCAGTCACCCTGGCAAAAACAGGAGTTCTAGAGAAATATCAGGTTGAGTTGATTGGGGCAAAGTTGCCTGCGATCGAAATGGCGGAGGATCGCAAACTCTTTAAAGAGGCGATGGAGCGAATCGGCGTGCCTGTTTGTCCCTCTGGGTTGGCGGAAACGATGGCAGAAGCCAAGCAGATTGCCCAGGAGATTGGCAGCTATCCCTTGATTATTCGACCTGCCTTTACCATGGGGGGCACGGGCGGGGGCATTGCCTACAATCAAGAGGAATTTGAAGAGATTTCAGAAGCGGGGTTGGATGCCAGTCCGGTTTCCCAGATTTTGATTGAGCGATCGCTGCTGGGCTGGAAGGAATACGAACTGGAAGTGATGCGCGATTTGGCTGATAACGTGGTGATTATTTGCTCGATCGAAAACCTGGATCCCATGGGGGTTCACACGGGGGATTCCATTACAGTTGCGCCGGCTCAAACGCTTACAGATAAAGAATATCAACGCTTGCGAGATGCTTCAATTAAAATCATTCGGGAAATTGGCGTAGAAACGGGCGGATCAAATATTCAATTTTCTGTCAATCCCGAAAATGGCGAGATTATTGTGATTGAAATGAATCCTCGGGTGTCTCGCTCTTCTGCGCTCGCTTCTAAAGCAACGGGCTTCCCGATTGCAAAAATGGCTGCTAAGTTGGCGATCGGCTATACCTTAGATGAAATTCCCAACGATATTACCCGCAAAACCCCGGCGAGCTTTGAACCGACCATTGATTACGTGGTCACTAAAATTCCTCGCTTTGCCTTTGAAAAGTTCCCCGGTTCCCAACCCGTGCTGACCACACAGATGAAGTCTGTCGGCGAAGCGATGGCGATTGGGCGCACCTTCCAAGAATCGTTGCAAAAGGCCTTGCGATCGCTGGAAACAGGACGGGCTGGCTGGGGGTGCGATCGCTCAGAAACCTTGCCGAGTATCGAACAGATCCGGGCGGGGCTGCGGACTCCGAATCCCGATCGGATTTTTACCCTGCACCATGCCTTTGAAGTGGGCATGACCGTGGAGCAGATCTATGAAATTACGGCCATTGACCCCTGGTTCCTGGATAAACTGCAGGATTTGTTTACCACCGAACAATGCCTGAAGCAAACGCCCCTGAGCGACCTGAATCGAGCACAATTGTTGGGCGTTAAGAAACAGGGCTTTAGCGATCGCCAAATTGCCTTTGCCACCCAAACGACGGAAGACCAGGTTCGCGCCTATCGCAAACTGCTCAAAGTTACCCCTGTTTATAAAACCGTGGATACCTGTGCAGCGGAATTTGAAGCGCTGACCCCTTACTATTACTCCACCTATGAAGAAGAGTCGGAAGTGTTACCTTCCGATCGCCCCAAGGTGATGATTTTAGGCGGCGGTCCTAACCGAATTGGGCAGGGGATTGAATTTGACTATTGCTGTTGTCATGCATCGTTTGCGCTCCAGGCGGATGGCTATGAGACGATTATGGTCAATTCCAATCCGGAAACGGTTTCCACCGATTATGACACCAGCGATCGCCTCTATTTTGAACCGCTCACGAAAGAAGATGTGCTGAATATTCTGGAAGCCGAAAATCCGGTGGGCGTGATTGTGCAATTTGGCGGTCAAACCCCCTTGAAATTGGCAGTTCCCTTGCAGGACTATTTGTCTAATACCAACAGCGTCCAGACGAAAATTTGGGGCACATCCCCGGATTCGATCGACAGGGCAGAAGATCGGGAGCGGTTTGAGAAAGTTCTGCGGCAATTACAGATTTTGCAACCCGCCAATGGCATTGCCCGCAGCTATGAAGAAGCCGCAACGGTGGCGCAGCGCATTGGGTATCCCGTCGTTGTGCGACCCAGTTATGTCTTGGGCGGTCGAGCAATGGAGATTGTCTATTCCGATGCCGAGTTGGAACGCTATATGGTCTACGCGGTGCAGGTGGAGCCAGATCATCCGATTTTGATCGATAAGTTTTTGGAAAATGCGATCGAAGTGGATGTCGATGCGATCGCTGACTCGACCGGACAGGTGGTGATCGGCGGCATTATGGAACATATTGAGCAAGCTGGGATTCACTCAGGCGATTCCGCTTGTTCCATTCCAGCAATTTCCCTGCCGACTCCGGTCTTGGATCAAATTCGGACTTGGACCGTGCAATTAGCCCAGGCGTTGCAGGTGGTGGGATTGATGAATATTCAATTTGCCGTCAAGGGAGATCAGGTCTACATTTTGGAAGCCAATCCCCGCGCCTCTCGGACAGTGCCCTTTGTTTCTAAAGCGATCGGTTGCCCCTTGGCAAAATTAGCATCGCGGGTGATGTCGGGCAAAACACTAGCGGAATTAGATTTCACTCAGGAAATTATTCCTGCACATATCTCCGTGAAAGAAGCGGTTCTACCCTTTGAGAAATTCCCCGGTAGTGACACCTTATTAGGACCCGAAATGCGATCGACGGGTGAAGTCATGGGCATCGATCGCGATTTTGGGCGTGCCTATGCTAAGGCAGAATTGGGGGCGAATCAACGGCTTCCCCTCAGTGGCACAGTTTTTGTCTCGACCAACGATCGAGACAAGCAAGCGGTGGTTCCCGTGGTGCAGGATTTCATCAACCTAGGGTTCAAAATTGTGGCGACCAGTGGAACTCGGAAAGTCTTACAAGAGCATGGCTTAGAAGTGGAATTGGTCTACAAGCTACATGAAGGGCGACCCCATGTGTTGGATTGGATCAAAAATCAGAAGGTGCAGTTGATTATCAATACTCCCTCTGGAGAAGAAGCCCAATTTGACGATCGCAAGATTCGCCGCAATGCCCTGGCCTATAAAATTCCTATGGTCACCACGATAGCGGGGGCTAAGGCTACGGCAGCAGCCATTCAAGCATTACAGTCTGCGCCTTTAACCGTTCGTTCATTGCAAGACTATTTTTAGGCCCAATTCACTCGTCAGGACCGCAGATCCCGTCATTCGGTCACCCTATCGTCTATAATTTCAACAATTCTGTAACAATTCATTTCATCTTTCCTCGCATTACCCTATGCACAGTTCTTGGAGTGGACTCAATCGCCAGCAGCATCTCTGGATCGCCGCCCTGATTTGGACCTTGGTGGGTGCGGGGCTACTGACCATGGGGAGCATGTTCTGGTTTCATCTCCCCTACCTTGGTGACCTAGACAGTCGTCATTTGGGTTTTGGAGCGATCGCCCTTACGGTGGGACTGTTGAAGGGAAAGTTTGTGTTGGATAAAACCGCTGGACGGGTAATCGATCGCACTGCAACCCTGCAGGAAGCCAATCCGCTCAAAAGTGTCTTCCAAATGTTTGGGGCCAAGACGATCGGCTTAATCCTGTCCATGATCGGCCTTGGGGTGCTATTGCGGCTGGCGGGGGTGAGTTATGAACTGCGGGGCTTGGTCTATTTGGCGGTGGGCACTGGATTGCTCTGGAGTTGTCGGCGCTATTGGGTGTCCTCCTTTCAGATGGAGGGAACAGTCGCTGACGGTGAAGTGATCCAGAAAGGCTAGCCCATCCTCCACCCATTCATCATGATTCTAAATTTTGAGAACCGCAGCTTTGTTGATTTAACCGCTGCAGAATTGAATCTCCTCCACGATCGCGCTAAGCAAGCAGGTTGGGGTGCGGCGGAAATCTTACTCCGAATGCGCCAGGAAGGGGTGGAAGTGGGGGGTGCGCCAGACAGTCCGGTCACCACGGCCGATTTGGCAGCCAATGCCCATATCCTGCAGGTATTACAGCCCCTTTGCCCACCCGACCAAGTTGCCTATCTGACGGAAGAAACCTTTAAAGCTCAACCTCCGAGCGATCGCCTGGGAAAATCCTGGGTTTGGATTATTGATCCCTTGGATGGCACCAAGGATTATCTACAGAACACGGGGGAATATGCTGTCCAGATTGCATTGACCTATCAGGGTCGTCCGGTGCTGGCGGTGGTGGCTTGTCCGGGGATGGGAAAGCTCTACAGTGCGATCGCTGGGGCTGGGACTAGGGTGGAAACCCAGGATGGAGGGGTGCAATCGGTTCAGGTCTCGGGTAAGGCGCGATCGCAGGAGATGATTCTGCTGACCAGCCGCAACCATCGCAATGCCCGTTTAGAAGCTCTACTGCAGCAATGGACTCTAGGGGGTAGCAAAGCCGTCGGCAGTGTGGGATGTAAGCTAGCGGCGATCGTGGAACAGTCGGCGGATCTTTATATTTCGCTCTCCGGTAAATCCGCCCCCAAGGACTGGGATTTTGCAGCACCGGAATTAATTTTGACCGAGGCGGGTGGGCAGATCAGTCAATTGGATGGGTCGCCCTTGCAATATAACCGGGAAGATGTGAATCAATGGGGGGGGATTTTGGCCAGTAATGGCAGATGCCATGCGGAACTCTGTCAATTTGCCCAGCTTCGATTAAAAGAAATTGATCAAACTCCTTAAATGTCATTGGTTCCGTTCACCTGCTCATCCCAAATCCACGGGTCGTTGAGACAGATCGTAACGCGGTCAGCCGCAATTCATCAGGGTTTGACAATCCAAAATCCTAAATCTAAACTCCAAAGTTGGTATCAGACTTTAACCTGGAGGTAGACCTGTAATACGCAGGATTGGCTATACTTCAGTTAACGAGTTACCTCCATCACTCCACCTCATCGTTACCCTTTACTGAACTCGCTCCGATCGCCCCCTTTCCTCCCCTCTTTCAGACAGTTGTGTCTCTGATTTTTTTCCGATCCAGTCATGTCTTCCACGAGGTTCATGATGAATTCCAAAAAGAATCCGAATAAGAAAAACCTATCGAATGCCAAATCCGACCCAGGTATCCCAAAGGTCATTGATGTGGATGCGGGAACCTTGCTGCTGATTATTGCTCTCGCGATCGCCATTCCGCTGTTTCTCACGGGAATTTTTGCATCCTAACCCCCATCCACGGGCACATCCTGCGATCGTGGCCAGCTTCAGCGCGACCGCAGTCTAGGTCAAAATTTTTGAGTGGATCCAAGATTTTTAACAATTTATTATGTTTCAAAAATTAAGTTTCGCAAAGTTCTTTTAAGGGAATTACTGTTTCCCATAAATTTAAGAAAGAAGTCCAACAACCACTCAGCATTTTACTCTAGAGGTTAACCTTGCCGACCCGTGGTGCGCGCTCAAAAAAAGGCGATCGTCGGACTCGCAAGTCAGAGACCCGATCGTCCAAACCTTCTGTATCTCCCCCCGTTCCTCAACCTCCTAGTTCAGAAGGATCGGAGAACCAGGCGATTGCAGATGAATTGCGGCGGCAACATCAACGGGCGGAGCTCTTTGCGGAAGTGACGTTAAAAATTCGTCAATCCCTCCAGCTCAAGGAAATCTTCCGAACCACCGTAGCAGAGGTCCAACGGATTCTGCAAGCCGATCGCGTCCTGATTTATCAGGTGTTAGCCGATGGGACCGGAAAGTCGATTAGTGAGGCTGTATTGCCTCCATTTAAAGCCATTTTGGGGATGGAATTTCCCGAAGAAGTTTTTCCACCAGAATACCAAATTCTCTATGCTCAGGGACGGGTGCGGGCGATCGCTAATGTGCATGAACCTACGGCAGGGTTGGCAGATTGCTTAGTGGAGTTTGTCGATCAGTTTGAGATCAAAGCGAAGCTCATTGTGCCGATCGTTCTGCATTTAAATGCCGCTTCTACCAATGCCGAGCCATCGACCCAAAATCAGTTATGGGGGTTGTTAATTGCCCATCATTGCCAAGCCCCCCATCGGTGGAGTGAGTTTGAATTAGAACTGATGCAGCAATTAGCGGATCAAATTGGCATTGCCATCGCCCAAGGGGAACTGTTAGAGCATTTAGAAGATATTGTGGAAACTCGCACGGCGGAACTGCGTCACGTCAATCTCAATTTGCAGCAAGAAATCACCGATCGTCGGTCTGCCGAAGAAGCCTTGCGCCGCAGTGAAGAACAACTTCGGCTGATCACCAATGCCTTGCCGGCCCTGATTGCCTATGTGGATGCTGATCAGTGTTATTGCTTTAATAATCAAGCCTATGTCGATTGGTTAGGAGTCTATCCTGAAGTCATTCATGGGCACCATCTCCGCCAAGTCTGGGGGGATAGTTGTTATCAACGGATGCAACTCTGGGTGAATAAAGCTCTAGCTGGGGAAGCAGTGACCTATGAAAATGAAATTCAATGGGCGGATGGCACGGTGCGATCGGTGAGTGTGACCTATATTCCCCACTGGCAAGACGAGCCTCGCCAAGTGAAAGGTTTTTTTGCCCTTACCAGTGATATTAGCGATCGCAAAGCGATCGAACGCATGAAAGATGAATTTATTTCCGTTGTTAGCCATGAGTTGCGCACACCGTTAACCTCCATTCACAGTGCGCTGAAGATCCTAGCAACGGGGCGGTTGGGGCATTTATCCAGCGATGGTCAGCAAATGTTAGAGATTGCCGATGAAAACACCGATCGCCTGGTTCGTTTAGTCAATAACGTCTTGGATTTACAGCGAATTGAATCGGGGGCAGTCACGATGGAGCGTCAGACCTGTGATGCTGCCGACTTAATGATCAAAGCCACTGAAGCGATGCAAGCCATGGCACAACAACATGATGTCATCTTATCTACACAGCCCGTTTCCCTGCCTGTTTGGGTAGATGCTGATTATATTGTGCAAGCCTTAACCAATCTCCTCAGCAATGCCATTAAGTTCTCCATGCCAGGAGATACGGTCTTTTTGACGGCGCAGCAAACTCAGCCCAGTCCAGCTATACCAGGAGAAGTTGTTTTCCAGGTGCGCGATCAAGGTCCGGGAATTCCTGAGACATTTTT
>JAYKGX010000183.1:0-5171 GCA_035285565.1 Synechococcales cyanobacterium | reverse complement strand
TGTCCACACTGCAACGTGCATCATGACCGGGATGAGAATGCGGCAATCAACATCAGAAATGAAGGCTTGCGGATATTGGCATTGGGAACCAGTGCTACTGCCCTTGGAGGCAATGTAAGACCAAAACCGTATGGTCGAAAGTCCACTACGGTCGAGGCGGTTGCTGATGAATTGGGAAGCCAGCACCGTACCGCCTAGCGGTCGGTGTCTGGTAGTTCACCATGTCTGACAATGACCCATTAATGGGGGTCGTAATCTAGGGGCGAGAAATATGCCATAGACTATCGTTGCCACCGATGACCGTCACATCCACACTACTGGAGGAACTCGCCACCGCAGCAGGCGCAGAAGTGCAGAACGAAGGAATTCTCACCCAATCACTCCAAGCACTGCCATTCCAAGACTTTTGATAGAGGGCGTGATCCGTGCCGATCGCAAACACATCCAGGGAATTGGGTTTTTGGGAAGCGATCGCAGGCGCATAGAGGCAATAGCCCCCCAAGCTCGTCCAAGGAGTCCAAGCACTGCCAGTCCAAGCGCGATGCCAAACCGCATGGTCGGTGCCTAAGGCCAAGACATCAATCCGATCCGCACCCCAGGAAACAGCCGTCGGTGCCGAAATCAGGTAACCCCCTAGACTGCTCCAACCACTCCAGGCACTGCCATTCCAATACTTGTGGTACAACGCATTATCTGCCCCCACCACAAAGGTATCCAAACGATTGCTTGCCCAGGAAGCTGCCGCCACCCCATGCTTGCACCAACCGCCCAGACTTTCCCAGTCACTCCAACCGCTGCCATTCCACCACTTGTGATACATCGCACGATCGGTGCCCAGCACAAAAGCATCAATGCGATTGGGTCCCCAGGAAACCGCTGCTGGCGCGGAAATGCAATATCCGCCTAAACTGCTCCAGCCACTCCAGTTCGTGTTGTTTGTATATTTGTGATAGAGTGCGCCATCCATGCCGATCGTAAAGGCATCGACGCGGTGGGTAGTCCAGGAAGCAAGGGCAGACCCATAGAGGCAGTAGCCCCCCAGGTTTTTCCAGCTATTTTGCAGGGCGACGAGCGCTTTTTTCCCTTGCAGAATACCGGAACCGGAATGTTGATCCCATCCATCGGCTCCAATATCTTTGGCAGTAGACTGCATCGCTGCCTTAATTTGATCCTGTTCCGCATGGGGAGCTGCCTGTTTCAACAGGGCCACCAAACCCGCTGCGATCGGCGTTGCTGCAGAGGTTCCACTATCGCTGTTGAAATAGCCTTGGAAATGGGTAATGGAGCAGAAGTCTGGCTTATTGGGCGACAGGGCAGCAGGTCCTTGGCTGCTATAGCCGACAAACTGTTCCAACCGGTTCACCGCCCCAACGGTAATCACACGCGGATGACCATTGGCTCCCCAAATACTGCGTCCAGGCCCATTATCCGCCGCACAGCGACCATCCGGACAGGTACTGCCACAGTTCCCCGCTGCAAATAGGACAATAATGCCTTCCTCGATCGCTTCCACCACTTTCCGGGTGAAGGGATGGTTCGGGTTACGCGCATAGACCGCATCCCAGGCTTCTTGGAAAATCCCCCAACTGTTGCTGAGTACATGAGGAGTTCCATCAATGCGGTGTTGATTAATCGCCCACTGGTAGGCCGCAATCGCTTGGGAAATCACGGCTGCAATCCCCGCTGCTGGCAATCGCAGGTCATAGATTCTCGCCTGGGGAGCCATCCCAAGCACATCCGTCGCACACATATTGCCATGCTCACCCCAGCCGCTGGCGGTCGTGCCCCAGTCACTGGTCGGAAATCCGCCAATCACCCGAGGAATGCGTTTCGGCGTTTCACCTGGCTTGACCGGACGACCTTCTGCCGTAATCCCACCATCCACCACACCCACAACAATGCCTTCACCCCGTAGCCCCTCTGCCCAGATCTCATCGACCCCGAGGTATTTGGCGACATCCAACATTGAACCCTTAGGCGTACCGGGACTGCAGTCACAACTTGCCCCGATCGGACAGGTGCCCGCCATCATCAATTGTTCATCTTTCTGCAACACCTCAACATCGGGAACAGCGACTGGCGGAGCCATGACATTAAAAGGGGCGATCGGCGTGTCGAGATAGACCTTGACGACATTAGGGAGCGCTTCTAGCTGAGCAATGCGATCGATCGAGACCGACGCTTTTACCAGAACGGTTTGTTCCTGTTCACTATCAAACTCAGCACTAATAATATCAGGGGGTGCAGCAAAGGGCACAGGCTCATAGGTCGGATCAACTTCAAAGGTCGGAATGGCAAAGCTGGCAGCAATGCTAAAGACCTGGGAAAGTTCCTGAGTTTTCGGTTGGCGTAATTCCACTAAAACGGCTTGCAGATTGTCACCACTAGAAGGAGGATCGATCGGCTGAGAGACCGAACCGCTGGGCATTTCTGGATTAATGGGGGCATCATTCATATCCACCTGCGGCATTCCATTTGCGCCACCTTGGGCAGGCATCATCCCAACCCCGGACGGTGGATACATACCGACATCATTTATATTGTCATTCATAGAATTATTGAACATCCCTTGATGATTCATGGATTGAGATTGCATGATTGTTCCTTCGTTAAAGCACAGGTTAAGCGAACTTTAAGTCACGATATCGTGCTTAAAACCGTGACACTGTTACATCAGACTCACTCAAAGATTGAGGATTGCTGTGTTTTGCTTGCACCATCCTAGCCATTGCCTGCTGCGATCGGTCTTACCCGTGCGGGTAATTTTTATCATCTCCGTAGCCCATGTATTTTTTAGATTCCGTATATGGTTAGAATGGCGACCCTTTATATCTGCCTTATCAGAATGTGCTCTTCCTGAGGATGGAAATTACCTATCCTGAGACTTAGAAAAACACAGGATTTATCGTGACTTTTCTACTTCCTTTTCTTCGGAAAGATCTGCCGTAGTGGTCAGGAGAGATTCTGATTATCTGTGAGAATTTAAGAGATAGCTTCGTTGAGGGCAAACACCAATCACTTGTGCGACGGATGGACTGGAATTTTGCCAACAAGCTATTTTCCTAGGCGATCGATCCGATCGATCTATTTGTATGCTGCATCTTCAGTGGATCTCCGCAAATCTCCTTTCTGTTGACCATCAGCCCTTTATTTTCAGGGTCGGCTGATGGAGAAAATGAATTGAAATTGTTGAACTAGGCAATCTTCCAACCTTATGATTACTCAATCACTCCATTGTTATGTACTACAACTCTTCACTCAATGTAAAAAATATCTCTACAGCATTGGCTGATACTGCATTGGGCAATTCCGATCGGTTGATTTTTGTCGATACTCGTGTTACGAATTACCAATCTTTGCTAGCAGGAGTGCGATCCTCTGAAATTGTCCTGCTTGACGCTCATACGGACGGGATTCAGCAAATGACCGCCGTCCTGAGCGATCGCAAAAATCTGACCAGTATTCATATTCTTTCCCATGGCAATGCGGGTGAATTGCAACTGGGCAATCGCCTGGTGAACCAATCTACCCTGACCCAGGAGCACGCTGCCATCCAAAACTGGGGGCAAGCCCTTACCGCAGAAGGAGATATTGTCCTCTATGGCTGCCAGGTGGCATTGGGCCATGCAGGTCTGAGCTTTGTGCAAACCTGGGCGGACTTGACGGGCGCTGACGTGGCTGCTTCCCACAACTTAACCGGAGCAGGGGGCGACTGGCAGCTAGAAGTGACCACCGGGGCGATCGAAGCGAGCCTTCCCTTGACCACAACGGGCTATACCGGAACCTTGGCAACCTACAATGGCAATACCTACCAACTCACCAGTACGTTGACCTGGGATCAGGCGCAGGCAGAAGCAAGGCGACTGGGTGGTAACCTCGTAACCATTAATAATGCAGCAGAAGAAACCTGGTTAAAGCAAACCTTCGGCGGGACGGAAAACTTTTGGATTGGGTTGAACGATCGCACCACAGAAGGGCGTTTTGTCTGGGCGAGCGGAGAGGCGGTTACCTATACCAATTGGGCACCGGGCGAACCCAATAATTCTGGGGGCAATGAAGATTGGGTCACCATGAATTTTGGTGGCAGTCGGCGCTGGAATGATTGGAATATTAACAGCCGCTTCCGGGGGATTATTGAAATTCCAGGGACGACCCCGCCTCCCACGGATTTCACTTACAACGGTGGCACCTATCGGTTAACGGCTCCCAACCTAACCTGGGATGAGGCGCAGGCAGCGGCAAGGCAAGCGGGGGGAAATCTCGTCACCATCAATGATGCAGCGGAAAATAACTGGGTGGTGCAAACCTTTGGTGGCGCAGAAGGTCTCTGGATTGGGATTAGCGATCGCGCCACGGAAGGGCAATTTGTCTGGGCGAGTGGTGAACCTGTGATCTACACCAACTGGACACCGGGCGAACCGAACAATGCAGGCGGCAATCAGGACTTTGGCTGGATCAATTACAGCGCACCCGGTCGATGGGACGATCGCGGGGGAGCCGATCGCCTACGGGGCATTATTGAAATTCGCCAAACCCCGCCACCCCAGGAAGTCTTTACCTACAATGGCAAGCAATATCGTCTCACCGGAGTGGGCACTTGGTTGGAAGCCCAAGCGGCTGCCCAAGCCTTTGGTGGCAATTTAGTGACGATTAATGATGCGGCGGAGGAAACTTGGCTCCAGCAAACCTTTGGCACCAGCAGTTTGTGGATTGGTCTCAATGACCGACAGGTGGAAGGGCAGTTTGAATGGGTGAATGGCGAAGCGGTGACCTACACGAACTGGGCACCGGGCGAACCCAACAATGTGGGGCTTGGGGAAGATGTGGCAGCGATGAATTTCAATAACAGTATTCGTTGGAATGACTGGGGGGCTGGCGATCGCTTCCGAGGCATTGTGGAAATTGGGGCTGTCCCGCCGTCAACAGCTACGATCGCGCTGGAACAAGGCGTTTACAGTATCAATGAAGCAGGCGACATCCTGGAAATTGGCATCACTCGCACTGGCAGTACGGCTGGAGGTGCAACGGTACAATATCGAGCCGATAGTGGAACTGCGATCGCCGGGAGTGATTTTACCGCCACGAGTGGCACCCTAACCTTTGTGAATGGGCAGAGTCGTGGAGTGGTGCAAATTCCCATTTTGAATGATACCGCCTTGGAAGGCAATGAA
>JAYKGX010000182.1:0-11318 GCA_035285565.1 Synechococcales cyanobacterium | reverse complement strand
AATTGCTGCAATGACTGTGGGTCGCACCTGGTTGGATTGGCCTGCGATCGTGCCATCAATGTCGAGAACTAACAGACGAATATTTTCTGGGCGAGCAATCATGGGGTTTCTCTTGGAGAGTCGGGCTGGAGCGATTATCCCAGATTTATGCTCAGACTGCTGCTCAGATTTGTGCGCCCAGAACCTAAGCGCAGTAGCAGCACTAAGAATTTAGCTTGCTAACACCTCGTTGCAAAATAACCATCTCATTTCCCACAACTGGGCTTCTGGCCACCGTTTGCCCTTGATTATCTACAATTTCCAGGCTGTTCAGTTTTGCAGTTTGTGCTTTCTGCCAGAGGGTCGCAACGAGACTATCCTGCCGATCGCTGCTCAAATCGTACCAACTGGGTTGCAGCGTAATCCGCAGCATTTTAGTTGCAAAGTTCGCCTGAAGTGTAGGTTTCAGGGGCAGATCATACTCTGCTGCGATCGTCTCTACCGTCTCCTGTAACTTTTGAGTGGGAGTTAACTTGATTGGTACTGGGGCAGGGGAGGGCACAATTTTCGGTGTAGAACCTGCTGATGAAGCGGTGGTTGAGGAAGGAGGCACAGAACGTACCGGCTTTCCAGGTGCAAGCGGTGCGATCGCAGGACTCGCCTGAGGTGCGCTTAAATCTGTGGGAAACGTATTGGGTTGAGCATCAGGCAGAACACCCGGTTGGGGCTTAGCGGAACGGTTCGATCGGGTTGGCTGAGGCAGTTTGGAAGCCGTTTGGCTGGGGATGGCAGGGGTTGATGGGGGGACGGGTTTTGCCTGACCGACGGGAATGGAACTGGTGAGCCAAAACAGCAACAACAAGCTGCCTGCCAAAATACCGGAAATGGTGCGATCGGAGAGAGGACGGAAGGCCTCAGGCAGGATAGGGCGCAACTTGTCCAGCAGAAGCCGCCAGAGGGGTTGCAGTTTTTCCCACAGAGTTTGGCTAAGCCTGGTGGTGGTTTGTACCATGGGAGTCCAGTTAATCGGCTGCACTGGAGTTGGATCAGCGATCGTCTGGGTTTCTAATTTCTGGGTCAGCTTTTGTAACTGTTGGGTCAATGCCCGGAGCAGTTGAATCAGGGTTGGTCGAGATTGCCGCCAGGTCTGTTGGGCGATCGGCGTTACTGTTTCAAGTACCTTGGCAACTGTGGGGTGACTGAGGATAGGAGATGAGGCAGTAGCAGGACTGGAGGTTGGGTTGCTAGAAGGTTTGGGCTTTGGGGCTTTGGGCATCTCTGACTCGGGCATTCCTGACATCGTGGCATCCTCCCAACACAAGACAGCAATAGCAGCACTTTATCCAATAATCTATCTCACAGTCTATCTCACGAGCTAGCCCCAAGTTTTCTCGATCTCCAGCCTTCCTCTCACCAACCTGCCCCAGTTTGCGCCGATTTCACTAGTTCCCTGACCTGTATTCCTCACATCAAGCAGATTTCCAATGCGGCAGGGTAGAATTTATCAAGCTCAACTTCAAACCCATAGATTGCGATCGAACCTTTATGAGTTGGCGTAGACGGAAATTTTTGCTTCTCGGTGGACTGACTGGACTGGGGGTAACCGCCCTCGGGAAAGCCCTGATCAGTGGGGCACTCCAGGGGGGAGTTGCTTCTTCGCCCACCCACCCATTACCCGCTCTCTCCACACCAGTTGATCAACTCCTATTGCGCTTCATTGCGATTGCAGACTCTGGTGCAGGCGATCGCAATCAATTTGCTGTTGGCTCAGCGATTGCAAACTTCCATCAGAAAAATCCTTTCACGCTAGCCGTCATGGCAGGGGATAACATCTATGACCGTGGTGAAATCTCACGGGTGGGAGTGACCTTTGAACAACCTTACAAAGCTCTTCTGCAGCGTGGCGTGAAATTCCGAGCCGCTTTGGGTAACCATGATATCCGCACTGAAAATGGGGATCCTCAAGTTCGCTATCCTGGTTTTAATATGGCAGGTCGTTATTACACCTACCAAATCGATTCTGTCCAATTTTTTGTGCTGGATACCAATGGCAATGCAGATTGGAAAAATCAACTTGCTTGGTTAGAGCAGGAATTGCGTCAGAGTCAGGCATTATGGAAAATTGTCTATGGACATCATCCCATTTACGCTTCGGGGCACTATGGCACCAATGCTGAATTTGTCAAAATTTTCACGCCTTTATTTAAGCAATATGGCGTAAATCTATATATCAATGGTCATGAACACCATTACGAACGAACGGCAGCGATCGACGGTACAACCTATCTGATTACGGGCAATGCAGGGGCCCATTTACGATCCGTTGGGCGATCGCGCTGGACTGAACTTGCCGTGTCTCAGTTTGGATTTTCAGCGTTAGAAGTGTCTCGCGATCGCATTTTAATCCAAGCAATCGATCGGAAGGGACAAGTCTTCGATCGAGGGTTTGTCATTCGAGACTAAGGGTAACAACGTATAAAACATAATGCAGCAAGCGTTAAGTTACTGCTGTGAGATTTTGGTGTGCTCTAGAAGTCACTTCTAAAAGTCACTATTTTGGACAGCAACTTAAGACTGGCAATTCTAGAAGTTTCATACCTCAAAAGACAGAGATTTTCCTAGAAGTAGTCAAGATTGGTCAATCTTAAGTCATATTCTGAAGTTTTTATGAAGAGCGCCCCTTTCTTCTACGGGTTAATGCTTAATTCTTGTAAGTTCACTTTACAGAGACTTGCAGTATATTTTGGGAGCATCAGCGATCGCGATAAATGGATGTCGCTCTGGCAAGTGTGTTTAGTCTGTTCAATCTTATTTCTAAACGTCTGAACTTCAAATTTGAGAAATGGTTTTGTGTTCGCATCGCGATCGCTCAGAACTTAGAGGTAAGACCCAACAGGACTTGTGGAGAACAGGGCGCTTTCTTCCTCTAGTCATCCTTTTCTTGGAGTGATTGGGATTGAGGATTATTCCTTATTTCGTCTGAATGCCCTAGGTGTTCTACCTGGGGGTATTACTTTTACGGTTTACGATTGGAACTGAAATCATGAATGTACTCGATACTAATCTTTCTTCTACATCAGTCGCCCTGGGGAGCTTGTCACCCTTTGCAAATGCTGTTGCTGCTACACCACCTCAACTGGTTGTGCGTCAAGCTTCATCCCTAGGAGCTGGTAATAATGTTCTGGATCCAAATTTGCGGATCATTCCAGGTACGGGGGGTTCGACCGCCGATACCATTGATGGCACACAAATTCTTCTGGGCACGGCTGGCACTGATACCCTAGGCATCCTAGTCAGCAATGTGTTGCAAACCAGTGGGACAGAAAGCGGGATTAGCTGGAACTTTAATCCGGTTCAAGATCGATTGGATTTGTCTGGAACTGCTTCGATCGCCACATATGAAGCGTTGCTACGGCGAGTAGCCTACAATGGCAGTTCCACCCAGTCGATCGACATCAGCTTGGGTCGTCCCGTCTATCGGTTTACCAATAATCATTACTACGAGTTTGTTCCCTTTGCCCAAAATCAGTTCCTCACTTGGTCGGAGGCGCGGGACTTGGCGGCGGCTCGCACCCTGTTTGGGTTGCAAGGGTATCTGCTAACGATTACTAGTCAAACCGAAAATGATTTCGTCACCCAACGTTTGCAAGGTCTCAATGTTACGAACAAGGGGTGGATCGGTGGATCGGATGATGTACCAACCGTGACGGCTGCTGGAGGGGCTAGCCCCGCAGAAGGGAAATGGTTCTGGGTCACAGGACCTGAGCGAGGAACCCTCTTCTGGAATGGCGGTCAAACAGTGACCTATGCCAACTGGGCAGGTCAAGAACCCAATAACGTTAACACTGAAAACTTTGCTCACTTCCTGGCGGATGGTAAGTGGAATGACCTGGCTTTGGCTCCTGATCCAAACCAACAGCAGCAGTTCATTCCCAACGGCTACTGGGTTGAGTATGGCGGGTTGGCTAACGAGCCAGATCTGTCACCCAGTCGTGCGAGAACTCAGTTAGTGCCTGCGAATCAATTACGCGGTCAGCCCGATCTGTTCTACCATGACACGTCGGCTGGATTTAATATCTTCGCCTATTTGGATGGTAATACGATCGCGATCGATTCCCGCGTGGTTCGCTTGAATACCGAATCGGGCCCAGAAGTGATCACCGGACCAGGTTGGCGGGTGATTGGACTGACGGATCTCGATGGAGATGGTAAGCGAGATTTCATCTGGCAAAATGAGAGCACGGGGCGGATTAGCCTGTGGCGCATGAGTGGCGATTACAATAACGTCATCATTGGTGGGGGTGATATCAATATTGATCCAGGGCCGACTTGGGGTAAGCCGATCTTAGGTAACTTGATTGGGGCAGCAGGTTCTGCGCCTGAATTGGTTTGGGTGAATAGTGTGACCGGTGAAACAGCGGTGTGGCAGATCGGGTTTGCCAATAATGCGGCAGCGCTCCTCAATGCTGGCTACGTTCGTTTGCCTGGAGCTACCACTAACTTCTCAGTTGGCAGCAATCATCCTTACCAGATCAAAGTATCTGGAGAATTTGATGGCAATGCCAATACTCGGGAATTGGTCTGGACGGATAATGCATCAGTGTATATGTGGCAGCTAGAGGTAGATACCCTGCGCTTGTTAGCGGGACCAGAATTGGGTCGCCCAGGTCCTGGTTGGGATATCTTTGCAACAGGTGACATCGATAAAGATGGCAGGGATGAACTTGGGTTCCAAAACCGCACGCCAGGGCTACTCAATATTGTCTTCTGGAAGCTGAATGCGGCTGGGATTCAGATTGCAGCAACTGCGGAACTGGGTAGTGCAGGAGATCCAGCAACTGTGGCGCGGTTCCTAGTGGATATGAATGGAGACGGGACCTTAGATCTGGTTGCCCGCAATAAGCCAGCCGATGAGACCTATGCCTATTTCCTGAATCAGCAAATGTTTACAGGGGGTGCGCCCATTTCGGATGTTAAGAAGATTACGGTGAATAATGCCACCACTGTGTACAACACCACCTTTAAGACGATGGAATTGGATGCAGTGGCAGATCTAGGGGGACCACAAGCAGTTATCACCGCCTCCTAGAGCGGTTCTGTCTAGAGCCATTCTCAAGGTCTTAAGTACCGAATTGCGAAATGGCTGAAGAATCTCCACTCGGAGGTGAGTTAAAGAGACTTGTTAAGGGGAGCGATCGCTCCCCTTTTTATTGAAAGATTTTTTAACTTTTGTGCAGATAGAAGTTAATAAACAGGAAGCAGGATCGTAAAGAGGCTGCCTTTACCCACTTCAGATTGCACCGAAATCGCACCCTGATGCGCTTCTACAATCCGGCGCGAAAGATGGAGACCTAAGCCACTGCCAGCTCGTTTATGTTTGCCTTGGGTAAAGCTTTCAAATAAGCAGGATTGCTCATCTAGCGGAATGCCAGTGCCTGTGTCCTGAATCTCGACTTGGATCAAAGCGTGAGGGCGATCGGGCTGATGCTTGGTCGTTCCCAAGGTGGGGCGCAGGGAGAGGCTGATCTGACCTGCATCGGTGAACTTAATTGCGTTACCCACAAGATTGGTGAAGACACGGTAGATTTCTAGGCGATCGCCCTTGATCAGCAAGGTTTCCCCTTCAGGGGTTTCCAGTTTTAAGTGCAGATTTTTTTCCCGCGCCAAAGGTGATAGTTCCTTCATCACTTCTGCTGCCAGGGTTGCCAAATCCACAGGGGAAAAATTGAGCGTCTTACGACCTGCTTCGTAGCGATAAACTTCCAGCAGGGTGTTGACTAGCGTCAGGAGATTTTGGTTACTGCGGCTCATAATGTCGATGGCTTCCTGCATCTCCATCGGCATTTCCCCCATGACTCCTTGGGAAATTAACCCCATCATGCGATCGGCTGCAACGAGGGGTGTGCGCAAATCATGGGTCAGGCGGGAGACAAAATCTTCTCGTTGACGCGCAATCTGATCTCGTTCGTCTACACTGTGCTTCAAGCGTAACAGCGATCGCACCCTTGCCAATAATTCATCGAATTCCACGGGTTTGCGAATAAAATCATCTGCTCCAATATCCAGTCCTCTAGCCACACTTAACTGGTCATAGGCTGTGATTAACAAAATGGGGATAAAAGGCAGGCTGGTATTGTGGCGGACTCGCCGCGTCACCTCATAGCCATCCATCACAGGCATCATCACATCCAGCAAAATTAAGTCGGGATGGAACTGCTCAATCTTTGCCAGGGCTTCCTCGCCATTTTCTGCTACATCAATGTGATACCCTTCCTCCTGGAGCAAGCTCTGAATGAGAAAGCTATTGTCGGCAGAATCATCGACCACAAGAATGTGATCAACCTTCGTTGGCTTGGCAAATGGTGAGTGGTTCATGCAATCTCGCTGAGCGCAACAGAGCAGTTGAAAAAAGGGCAGGCGGCAGGCAAGGCTGGCGATCGCTATTTCAGTTTAATAAACCCTCGTAGCACCCCTTTTCGTCACCCCTGCGAAAGATATTGATTTTCTGACAAGGGTGACCACAATCAGCCCATTCTGTGCCCTACTCTATATTCCTATGCCTTGGGGACAAAATCAGGGTGGTTTTTGGGAAAGACGGTATTTAAAATGACACCCATACGGAAACGAATTCTAGGGATTGATCCAGGACTTGCAACCCTTGGTTTTGGAGCAATCGACTGCCAAATCGGCAATCAACGACAAGCGGGACAGGTTTCTGTGGTGGACTATGGCATCATTCAAACCTCAGCTCAACAGCCCATCGGCGATCGGCTCATCACGTTGTATGAAGATTTACACACGATTTTGACCAGTATAAAACCTGATCTTGTGGCGATCGAAAAGTTATTTTTCTATCGTATGGGCAATACGATCGCAGTGGCACAAGCAAGGGGTGTAATTGTACTTGTATTAGCACAATACCAGCTCCCATTGGTTGAGTTTACCCCAGCTCAGATTAAACAAGCTTTGACTGGATATGGTAATGCGGATAAGTTTGCGATTCAGCAAGCCGTAACTCAGGAACTACAGCTAGAACAAATTCCCAAGCCCGATGATGCAGCCGATGGTTTAGCGGTTGCCCTAACCGCCTGGTTTCAAAATTAATGAATGCATTCCAAAATTTGTGAAATATCCCAAAATTTGTAGAGACGTTCCGGCGGAACGTCTCTACCGTCACAATGGATGAACCGAATATTGGGATGAACCAAAAATTTTGGATTGGATTTGGATTAGGCTCGCACTGCTTCTAACAGTCGGGAAAAATAGAATCGCGTTTTGGTCATCCCATTTCGTTCAATTTTCCAACCTTGAGATTCCAAAGTTTTTACCACAAATGCTTCCGGATGCAGATAAGCCCGCGTTGCTTTGCTAGGTCCTGGAAAAAAGTCCCCAATCCGCTTGAGAACCGAATAGCATAAAGTCTTAGGCGCAAAACTAAGAATTAAACGCTGCTCTGCCAAGGAACTAAGATGGGAAATCATGGCGGCAGCTTTCTCAGGTGGATAGTGGATCAGCACATCCAGACAAATCACAGTATGGTACTTACCAGTTAACCCCTCCAAGTCTTGCACAGCAAAGCTCAGTTTCTGATCAGTCTCTAGCGTTGCTGCTGCGCGTACTTTTGCCTCACCCACCATTTTTTCAGAAATGTCGCTAGCAAAGACCGTTGCACCTGCTGCTGCCAGTGGAATACTAAGGCTACCAACTCCACAACCTGCATCACAGATCGATAAATCCGCTAAGTTGCCATCCTCCTTCAGCCAGGTCAGCACCCGATCAACCGTTTGCTGGTGACCATTACGAATATCTAACTGGACGCTATTAACTTCTCCATCACCATAAATTCTTTGCCAACGATCGAATCCTGTGGCGTTGAAATATTCCCGCACAACAGTTTTGTCATCCACTACGTTCATATAAGCAGGTTGATAGGCTTTTCAAAAGGTTTAACGACTCTCTATCCTAATATGGGAAGGGGAACATCTGTTGAGGGACTTGCACTTCAGAGAAGCAAAATGATCTAACCGCTAATGATCTAACCGATTGAAAATACGCAAAAGTTGCAAATTGGGTTGACAGAGCTTTAGGGAAAGATTCATCATGATTTAACTTTTTGTAGATTATTTTAGAAATGCTTCATACAAGCTTTAATTTTTCCAGATCAAATATCCTACGGATCCTAAATTTGCAGTCTCCTTGCGTTGCGATCGGCTATTGAGCGATCGATCTTGTCTTGAGAACGAGTTGGCAAGCAGAGAGATACAGAGTTAATTCAGTCAATTCATAGTACTAAAGATCCTGGAAAACCTGATGCAAGTTTTCTAGTTGAAGTAGATTGTTAGAAAAGTAGGAAGTTGATTGCTTTAAGTTCTATGTGAATTTTCTATGTATACTCTACTGCTGGATTGATTTTTTGTTTATGGTATTGGATACGCAAAAATTTCCGCACTGATAGCTGAGAAGTTTTTGGGTTGGCTTTAAGAACCCCTTAACTCAGGTGACCTATTGCAATAGGTCACTTTTCTCAGGTTCTGTAGGGTAATCTTTGCTGTGACAAACTGATCTGAGTATCCGTGGGGGCGCTTGTTAGTGTCCCTTTTTTTTATGTATTTTGAGTCCAGAAGGTAGGGCGATATGCCGCCCGTTGATCGATCCCAGCAGCCAATTTTAAGTTATTACGCAAGTTGGCTCGATGAACCAAGAATCCCCGTCTTGAGGTAAGTGGAGCCGTAGGACGATCAAAAAGGGCTGCTAACTTTTAGAAGTGCCAGATTAAATGGAATCATCACGTTTTGCGGGGGCAGCCGTTGCCAGGAGAGGGGCGGAGAATGAGCTGCTGAATAGAATATCCGTGAAAGGGAAATGTTGGAGTGTAGTTTGCTGTTAGGTCTGTTGTTGAGCTGAGTGCGGGCAGATTGTCCCGACGAATGACATATGACGAAACTGAAAATAAATTCTCCAATTAAAATTTATCCGATGTTGACTGGTTTTCTGGGATTGTTGGTGTTGGGCATGGGATTCATGGGATTGGCAATCTACAATCCAGATCTGTTGCGACCTCTGATTCAGCTTGGGGTGCCTTTACAGGGACTGTCAAGGGTGCCTTGGCTAGGTGATGCTGTGTTGGCGGCAGAATCTCCCCAAATTACGCCTCAGGAATTGAAGATGTTGCTCGATCGCCATCGGCAAGACATTTTGCTGGTGGATGTGCGCAGTCCGATCGAATATGCCAATGCCCGAATTCCTGGCGCGGTTCCAATTCCCATTGACCAGATTGAAACGGGCGATGGTGTTCGGCAAATTCAACAGCAATTACAGGGTAGGCGACTCATTGCATACTGTCATTCCGGTAAGCGATCGCATCGGGCCTTAGCAAAATTACGGGCAGCAGGCATCTCAGGCAGCAATCTCAAGGGGGGCATCGTGGAGTGGCGGCATCAGATTGCCCCGAAAATGCCGGAACCATAACTGCCAAACCCTAACTGCATGAGCTATTAGGTCTGAGTCATAAATATCCCCACTAGCCTTTCCCCAGCGAGGATCGCTGCAGCATGGGTTTCCAGCATGAGTCCTAAACTGATTGTCATCCTAACGAGTCTCTTGTTTTTTGGGATGTTGGAACAGCTTCATCCCTTTTTTCAGATCAAAGCACCGCTACTCCATCGGATGGGTGGCAATTTTGGGTTGGGGCTAATCAATACAATTGCCACTCAACTGACCGTAGTGGGCGGGTTAACTTGGATTTGGCAGCATCCTCTGCAGTTACAGCTCCCTTTTTCACCCCCCCTCCTGCCTGTCTCCTTCTTATTACAGGGGATCATTGCATTCTGTGTTTTAGATGCGTATCTCTACCTCTGGCATCGCGCCATGCATACCTTTGGCTGGGGCTGGCGGTTACATCAATGGCACCACAGCGATCGCAGGATGAATGTCTCAACCGCCTATCGCTTCCACACGGCAGAAGTGCTGTTGTCTAATGTCCCGAAACTGAGTTTGATTGCCCTTTTGGGTATTTCACCAGAAGCGTTGATGCTGTATGAATGCTGTTTTGCAGCCAGCCTCATTTTTCACCACAGTAATTGGGCATTGCCCAGGGGCTGCGATCGGGTGCTCAGCTATCTCATTGTTACGCCCAATCTCCATCGTCTTCACCATTCCCAGCTTCGCAGTCATCAACAATACAATTTTTCCAGCTTGCTAACGGTGTGGGATCGCTGGTTTGGAACTTGGCAATATCCGGTGGATCCTAGGCAAATACAATTGGGTCTGGGGCGATCGTCTGGGTCATTGCAGTCTGGGACTCGCTCATCGTTTGGTTGAATTGCGCTCTTGAGTGGGGTTTGGGTTGGGAATGCTCGCCCTAGCGTTTGGGTTGGGAACGCTGCGATATTCTGAAGAGAACGCTGTTTACCCCCCCTCGTTTTTCTATGGCTTCTATTGCGCGCAAAAACCTGTTTGAAGATATTCCTCGGTTTCTGGTAGCCCAGGCAGGGATTATGTTTGCCGTTAGTTTGGTCACGATCCAATTGGGGATTCTCAAGGGGTTTACGCGTTCAACAGCGATCGTGCTGGAACAGTCTAAGGCCGATCTCTGGGTAGCTTCGGATGAAATGGTCTATTTTGAGCTGACTTCTCCCTTGCCTGCAGAATTTCTCACCCAAGCGGAAAAGGTTCCAGGCGTGGAACGGGCGGAGGTGCTGTTGCTCCGATCGGGGCGCTGGCGAGATAGTACAGGCGATCTGAACCCAGTGCGTATTTTTGGCTTCAACCCCGATGGTCAACTGTTTGCCGGGTGGCGCATGACCCAGGGAGATCTCACGGATCTGAAGGTTCCCTACACGTTTCTGATTGATCAAGATAGTCGGCGATCGCTGGGCTTGCAAAGGGTGGGCGAGTCGGGCAGTATTGGGTTTCTGCCCGCCAAGCTAGGGGGATTTGCGGATGATGTACAGTCCAATGCGTCTAGTCCCTTTGTGTTTACTTCCTTGGAGACGGCAAATGCCTATGGAACGGCGGAGCTAAGCAGCGCGGTCAACTGTACACGGGCCGCCAATGGGGATCTGACCTGTATTAACAATTTCAAAAACCGACCGTTGGATCAAAAAACAGGCAAGGTCAAAGTGCAGTCTCAAGCAGAAGTCAAACCGCCCCGTCGCCTCAGCCTCAGTGATCCCATTACTTACATTTTGATTCAAGCGAAACCCGGAGAGGATTTATCTGCGTTGCGTCAACGGCTGGAGGCAGCTCTTCCAAGTACTAAAACCTTCACGCGATCGGAAATGGTCAAAATTACGCACAATTACTGGGAACGACGCACGGGTGTGGGTTTTATTTTGGGG
>JAYKGX010000181.1:0-4002 GCA_035285565.1 Synechococcales cyanobacterium | reverse complement strand
TCTCAATTGGACTTCCGAACCGACTGAATTCATCTCAATTGGGCAGGGGCGATCGCTCAAACCCTGATTGTGATCCGGTTCCCCCTTATTAAGGGGGCTAGGGGGATCGTATCTCTGCAATCACCTATGCGTCACAAATGCACCAATCTTTTCACATACCCGATCGAATTCCTCCATCACTTCCGCATTCCTTACACGCAACACAGTTAAGCCATAGCTTTGTAAAATCTTCGATCGCTCCTCATCATAAGCCTGCGATTGCTCGGAATCATGCACTTCACCATCTACCTCAATCACTAATCGCAATGCTGAACAGTAGAAATCGACAATGAAATGATCGATCGGACGTTGACGTAAAACACGGTAGGGAATATTTCGTAAATATTGCTCCCAAGGTTTCCGCTCTGCTGCTGTTGGATTCTTCCGCAATTCCTTCGCCCGATGCACCAAAGCACGATCGTATGCCAAAAATAATTCCATCTGATTTTCACTAAGCGATCGTCCCATAGACCATTTCCCATCCACTACTCCTAGTCTTCCCATAGTTCTCGCCTTCCAATAGCTTCTTAGTTGAACGGTGAGGCGATCGCTCAAACCCTCACTATGGTTCGGTTCCCCCTTATTAAGGGGGCTAGGGGGATCGATTCGTCATTGCAGAAATACGATCCCCCTAAATCCCCCTTGGCAAGGGGGACTTCCGAACCGAATGAATTTATCTCAATTGGGTGGGGGCGATCGCTCAAACCCTTATTGTGGCTCGGTTCCCCCTTAATAAGGGGGCTAGGGGGATCGGCATCATTGCTCTAAACATCAAACATGCAACTTTGGACATGCAGGCGCGATCGCACTTGCCATACTACAGCGATCGGTTAAACAAGCCTGATGGTAAATGGCTTCCTGTTCTAATGGCACTGGCATTTGCCCAAAGACCATTTCACAACTCAAATCTTCAAAATTGGGAGTCATGGTCAGGGGAATGCCAAAATCTTCGGTGAAAAACTTCTGCGTGGGTAACTTACACATATTGATGCACATGCCCACACAGCCGCTCTGCTCCAAATAGCGACATTTTTTAATATAAACCATGCTATTTTGCGATCGCGGTTGCCCATCCTGATCCGGCACTTCCGCCGTCCGCACTTCACAGGGCCCCACCAACCATTCAAACAACAACGTTGCAAACCAAGCATTCAACTCACACACCACCTGCGTCGGAGAAAAAAGCCTACGGACGACCCAAAGCACTGGCGCAGGTATCAGCGATTGCAAGACCACCGCCACCACCTGCTGTTGCTCCTCAGCATTGCGCCCCTGCATGATTTGCTGCGACAATTCTACAAACCCATCATAGCCCTGCAGCTTTGGTTTCTTGCCCACCGCACTGGCGATCTTGCGACTAAATAGCCCAATGAACAAGCGATCAAACAAGGTGTCGTTATAAACTGATTTCTCCAACGTTTCCATACACTTGAATAATAACTATTCCTAGATGAGAACCCCTCACCCATGATAGACGATGAATCCCTGTCCACCCGCAATGGAGTCACCTTTCATGCAACCCTCTGAAAAAAAAAGAGATGCGATCGCTGGAATGCCCTCCCAACGCTCACACCTCAATTCATTTCATCCAGTGGTTGATTTTATCCAGTCGTTCGTCAGTCTCAAAGGAGGTTAGTAAGTCTCAACGTGCCAACGCTCTTCTTTCTTCATCTGACGGACATACTCCTTCCAGACGATGCCTTCCTTTGCAGCTTCAGCACCCAGAGCTTCTTCAATACCGGGTTCCATACCTCGCAGACCGCAAATATAGGTATGGGTCTTGGGATTCTTCAGCATCGACCAAAGCTCCACCGCATTCTCGCCCACCCGGTGCTGAATATACATCCGACCGCCTTCGGAGTTTTGTTGCTCCCGGCTGATCGCATAGGTCAAGCGGAAATTGTCGGGATACTTGGCTTGCAGTTCTTCCAACTCTTCCTTGTACAGGATATTGGGCGAAGTGGGTACCCCAAAGACCAACCAAGCAAAGCCCTTGAACTGATAATTGGGATTGGCAGCCCGCTCGTTGTCTTTGAACATGCGCCACAGGTAGGCCCGCATCGGTGCAATTCCAGTTCCAGTGGCAAACATGATCACATTGGTGTCTTCATCTAGGGGCAAGAGCATCTCTTTCCCCGTAGGACCTGTGATCTTGACCTCTTCACCCGGCTTCAGGTTGCACAGGTAGGTGGAGCAAACCCCAAATATCTTTTCCCCAGCATCATTGGTGTATTCCAACTGGCGCACACAGAGCGAAACGGTCTTATCATCCACATCATCGCCATGCCGCGTCGAGGCGATCGAATATAACCGCAGTTTTTCCGGCTTGCCTTTCTTATCCAGCCCAGGAGGAATAATACCAATGCTCTGACCTTCCACATACTTCAGGTCACCGCCAGCAATGTCAAACTTGATATGCTGCACAATCCCAATCCCCCCTTCTCCCACCAAAGGCTCATTGGAGATGACCTTGCCCATGAACGGGTTGTTAGGACGATAGGTATTGACAAACACTTGCTCGTGGGCAGCGGGCGGGGCAACAGGCGCAGGCGCAGGGGCCGAAGGAGCGGACTCCGAAACCATGATCATGGGAGTTTGACCATCCATCGGTTGAATGCCGATAATCTTGCCACCCTTCTGCACAATCTCTTTCATGAAGCCACTCATGCGATCGTAGGAGACGGTGAAGATCTGAGCACCACTCAGCCGTCCGGTGCGTAGCCCCATCACTTTGTATTGATACACACGGCTACCAGAAGATTGGGTGCCGCTTACGCTGGAATTAAACATCTCGATGATTTTCTCCGAAACCTAACCTTCAGTCATTTTTAAGTATTGTGACGCATTGTGGTTCGGCAACCAAGGGGGGAGAGGGGATGAAGTCTTGATTGGCTGCTGGATAGAAGCCAATAATGGATCCAACTCAACTACCATAAAATTTTGGGATCCGAGATCTCCTGACAACAGAATGGCGATCCTGCTGCACCTGTGCGCCGCTCAAGTGGAACAGATAGACCCGTAAACTTGTTCATCTGGGAAAACTGACCCGAAACTGACTGTTATGCTTGTGACCGCAATCCCGTTCTGGTAGAATCTGCCCTAATTAGTGGTAAATACTCATTCCCCTAGCCAACCGGAAGCCGACCGTTAAAACCAAACCCTGTCCATCAAGATGCGATCGCGATCGAAATGAATCGTGAAACATCCGGGAAGGATTTGCAAGGTACCGCACTGGTGTAGGCTATTTAAGGCAGTCCTCTTCTCATAGAGTACTGGAACGATCGCTAAGCTTTGTTGTTTAGTGATACCAAATGCATTGAAATTGACCCCGTTGAGCAGACGACCTTGTTGTTAGAGGAGACCTATGACCAGTAAGCCAGACCGCGTGGTACTCATCGGCGTTGCCGGGGATTCCGGCTGCGGGAAGTCCACCTTTTTGCGCCGCATCACCGATCTGTTCGGCGAGCAATTTGTAACGGTGATTTGCCTCGACGACTACCACTGTCTGGATCGCAAGCAGCGCAAAGAGACTGGGATCACCGCCCTTGACCCTCGTGCCAATAACTTTGACTTGATGTATGAGCAGGTAAAAGCGCTCAAAGAAGGCAAGAGCATCATGAAGCCGATCTACAACCATGAGACCGGCCTGATTGATCCCCCCGAAAATATTGACCCGAACCACATCATTGTGATTGAAGGTCTGCACCCGTTATTTGATGAACGAGTCCGGGGATTACTCGACTTCAGTGTCTACCTTGACATTGACGATGAAGTGAAGATTGCCTGGAAAATTCAGCGGGATATGGCCGAGCGAGGTCATAGCTATGAAGATGTTCTGGCCGCCATCAATTCTCGGAAGCCCGACTTTGAAGCCTTCATCGATCCTCAGAAGAAGTATGCTGACGTAGTCATCCGGGTGTTACCCACCAATCTGATCAAGGATGATAAAGAGCGCAAAGTCCT
>JAYKGX010000180.1:0-17781 GCA_035285565.1 Synechococcales cyanobacterium | reverse complement strand
ACGACGACGATGGAAACGCTGTGGATGGAAGTTCCGCTGGTGACTCAAGTGGGACAGCAATTTGCAGCACGCAATAGTTACACGATGATGGTGAATGCGGGGATTGAAGAAGGAATTGCCTGGAACCGGAATGAATACATTGAATGGGGCGTACGCTTTGGACAAGATGCGAATCTGCGGCAACAGGTGGCTTGGAAGTTGCGGCAATCGAAGCGATCGGCACCCCTGTGGGATAGTCGGACATTTACGCGTCAGATGGAGGCAGCCTTCCAGCAGATGTATGCAGAGAAGTAGAGACGTTCCGGCGGAACGTCTGTACGACGATCGAGGGAAAAATGAATGGGATGGGTGGCAACATTCCGCCGGAACGTCTGTACGACGATCGAGGGAAAATTCGAGTATCCTGAACAGGAGAGTTTAGGGTAGGGCTGGGGCACATTAACCATGGAACTAGATATCATTCTGCGGGGTGGCACGGTGATGATCGCGCCCGATCGCACCGTGGAGGCAGATATTGCGATCGCCGGGAACCAAATTGTTGCCTTGGCTCCAAATCTGCAATCTTCAGCCCGCTTAGAATTGGATGTCTCAGGCAAGTGGATTAGTCCGCCGTTTGTGGAGTCGCATATTCACTTGGATTCGGTGATGACGGCAGGGCAACCTCGGTGGAATCAAAGTGGGACGTTATTTGAAGGGATTGAAATTTGGCGCGATCGCAAGCAAGGTTTAAGCTTGGCAGATGTGAAGCAACGGGCGATCGCAGCCCTGAAACAACAGGCGAGTCAGGGAGTGCTCTATGTGCGCAGTCATGCCGATGTGAGTGAGCAAAATTTAATTGCGCTGCAAGGCTTACTGGAAGTGCGGGAAGCAGTGAAGGATTGGATCACCCTGCAAGTGGTGGCATTTCCCCAAGATGGCTTGTACGGCAGTGCAGAGAATTTAAACTTGATGCAGGAAGCGCTGGAACGGGGGGCAGATGTGATTGGTGGCATTCCCCACTATGAATTGACGCGGGAAGATGGGGTGCAATCGATCCATCAAATTTTTAAATGGGCGGAACAATACGATCGCTTCATTGATGTACATTGTGATGAAATTGATGATGATCAATCCCGATTTCTAGAAGTGATCGCGGCCTGTGCCATTCGCAAGGGTGGAGGCGATCGCGTAACTGCAAGCCATACAACTGCCTTTGCGTCCTATAACAATGCCTATTCCTTTAAGTTAATGGGATTTTTACAACGGGCTGGCATTAATTTTGTGGCAAATCCATTGATTAATATTACCTTGCAGGGCAGAACCGACACCTATCCCAAGCGGCGAGGCATAACACGAGTGAAAGAACTCTGGCAGCAGGGGCTAAACGTCAGCTTAGGGCATGACTGTATTCAGGATCCCTGGTATGCATTGGGCACGGGCAATATGTTAGATGTAGCAGCAATGGCGGTGCATGTGTGTCAAATGACGGGGCAGGCGGAAATGGCAGCTTGCTACAATATGGTGACTTGGAACGGGGCAAAAACCCTGGGACTGGGCGATCGCTATGGTCTGGCGATCGGACAAGTGGCGAATTTAATCGTGCTGGATGCGGATTCTCCCTACGATGCTCTGCGGCGGCGATCGACCGTGCAATCTGTGATTTCCCAAGGCAAATTGCTAGCAGCAACTCAACCTGCGATCGTGACTTGGCACGGGGAAGCTTGAGAAGTTGAACTTTTGCAAAAGTCCAACTTCTGTTCGATCGCGCTGGTGCCAAAAGTTCAACTTCTGTTGACGATCGCGCCTGTAGTCTCTAGTCGGTTTCTAGCATGATTTCTCTAGCAGCAACGCGGATGACGGTGGGTTCGTCCCGTCTACGGACAGGTTGACTCCATTCGTGGGCGCTGATGAAATTGAGAATATGCAAAAGTCCGATCGCCGCCTCGACAGCATCGGCCTCACCAATCAGTTGCAGTTGGATGCGTTTGGTCTGACGTTTCATTGGGTTTCCTCACACAGAAATAACGTGGACGAGGAGCACCCAAAAAACTAGCCGCCCCGATGTCTGGCATGACAAAACAGGGCGGCTGGGAGTGCTAAAATGCAATCCAGGTCACCATGCTGCCTGTTACAGCTTGGGGGCTTAGCGATCGTTTTGAGGGCCTATTCTCATTGCGATCGCGCTAGGTTTTTGGGCTTAAGCAGAGAAAAAATAGATCTGCTGCTCAATCATAGAACTTTAGTGGCGATCGCGGTTCCTGTCAACCCTGCTGAGGTAGAAAAATTGCGATCGGGTTGGCCCAGGTTGAAAACAACCAAGTTTTGGAAGTCAGTTGCGTGATCGATCGCTTGAAGCAGAAGGTGCAGAACGCAAAGGATGCATCAGCGTTATTTGGATGATAGGATAGGGAACTGTGGATCAGCAAAATCAGAACTTATGGTACAGGTAACGCGAATTGAAACGGATAGCATGGGCAGTCTGGAGGTGGCAGCCGATCGCTATTGGGGTGCGCAAACTGCCCGATCGCTCCATTATTTTGCCATTGGTTCCGATCGAATGCCGCCGGAGTTAATTCGTGCCTTTGGGATTCTGAAAAAAGCTGCTGCTCAGGTAAATTGTGATCTGGGGAAGTTGCCAGCGGAAAAGGCAATCCTGCTGATGCAAGCTGCGGATGAAGTGATGGCAGGGCAGCTCAATGATCATTTCCCGCTGAGTGTTTGGCAAACTGGGAGCGGAACTCAAACGAATATGAATGCGAATGAGGTGATTGCGAATCGGGCGATCGCCTTGGCAGGAGGTGTTTTAGGCAGTAAGGATCCTATTCATCCGAATGATCACGTTAATTTATCCCAGTCCTCTAATGATACGTTTCCCACGGCGATGCATATTGCGGCAGCAGAAGCAATTACGCAACAGTTGCTTCCGGCGGTGATGAAATTACGCAATGCTTTGGCTGACAAGGGAGCCAGCTTTCACGAGATTATCAAAATTGGGCGAACTCACCTGATGGATGCGGTGCCCCTGACGTTGGAGCAGGAGTTTTCGGGCTATGTGGCGCAATTGGAGCAGGGGATGCAGCGGTTGGAGTTGACGTTGCCGGGGCTATATGAGTTGGCGATCGGGGGGACGGCCGTGGGGACGGGGTTGAATACACATCCGGAGTTTGCCGATCGGGCGGGGGCGGAAATTGCCAAGCTGACGGGGTTGCCGTTTACGAGTGCGCCGAATAAGTTTGCAGCGCTGGCGGCCCATGATGCGATCGCGTTTACGAGTGGGGCTTTGAAATCGTTGGCGGCGGCTTTGATGAAGATTGCCAATGATCTGCGCTGGATGGGGTCTGGACCGCGTTGTGGGTTGGGGGAACTGACGCTACCTGCCAATGAACCGGGGTCTTCAATTATGCCGGGGAAGGTGAATCCGACCCAGTGTGAGGCGATGACGATGGTGTGTGTGCAGGTGATGGGGAATGATACGGCGATCGCGATCGCGGCGAGTCAAGGGAATTTTGAACTGAATGTGTTTAAGCCAGTGATGATTCACAATCTATTACATTCAGTGCGGTTGTTGTGTGATGCTTGTCATTCGTTTACCGATCATATGGTGGTGGGGATTCGTGCTAATTCTGAGCAAATTCAACAGTTCCTGGAGCGATCGCTGATGTTGGTCACTGCGTTGAATCCCCATATTGGTTATGACAATGCGGCGCAGGTTGCCTATAAGGCTTATCGGGAAAATATGACGCTGCGAGATGCTTGTGTGGGGCTGGGTTTGCTGAGTGGGGAACAGTTTGATGCGATCGTGCGACCGGAGCAGATGATTCGACCCTAATGCTGCATGAGTTCGAGCTGGTATTGTATCCCGAGATCTTGGCTGATACCAAATCCATTAATTAACGCTACAGATCCGATCGCTCTTTTCCTCAACTCAGGTGTGAGGCGCGGATATCCTGGCGAGCAGATCCCCCTAGCCCCCTTAAGAAGGGGGAACCGAGCTAAATTAAAGGGTTCAGCAATCGTCGTTTGTCTCATTCCTGTTTGCTATTTGGTTTGAAGTCCCCCTGAATAAGGGGGTTTTAGGGGGATCGGTATGTATTGCAATGATGAGTTGATTTGGTATGATCTGCCTAAATGCTGATCTGTCTAAACCAATTCTTTAACAGTTTCTTGAATGGTTTCTTGTACCTGATTCACAGTTTCAGATGACATGTCCAAAGTTTCTAGCTTAGGTTGAACTTGTAGCGACTCCTGCTGAGCAATTGGAAGGGCGATCGCGGCTTCTTCAAAATTTACGCTGGAATTGGCATTGGTATTGCCTAAATGATTGATTGCCTGAGTCACAAATCCCTGCAGGAACGTTAATCTTTGATTCTGCTGGAACACATTTTTCAAAATTGTCTGCAAAATATCCGTCTTCACCGCACCCGTGGGGTTTTTCTCAAAATATTCGATCAGCGTCAGCCCTGCTAACCGGGTTAAATAGGCTGCACTCACACCTTGCACCGCACCGCCCGCCACATAGGTAATCACATTAGTTTTCAACACCATGCCGATCGCCTGGGTAGAGATTTCCACAATCCCTAACTTCACCATTAACTCTGCCATGGTTTTAGCGATCGCTTTCCCCTGTTCTAAACTGAATTTTTGCTGATACAGATTGCTGAGTTCTACCACCATCTGGGCATTAATTGCCGCCGTTGCCAACAAATCCACAGCGGGAAAGGGCGTTGCAAAAGCGGTTCCTGCTACCACCCACTGGGCGCGATCGAGAATGGGCAGGGCGCGATCGCGGCGGATTTGGTGTAACTGAGCCGTTGCTTCCACCTTCAGCGCTTCCACATTGCCTAGCGAACTGGCCAGAATGAGTTTCTGACTTTCCTTCAGCAGGATTTCCGTCAGGCGATCGGTCAGGGGTGTAATTTGAGCAGGCGGCTCCTCTAGCCATTCCTTCACCGTCCCATCGGCTTGAAGCTGCCGCACTTTCATGGGGCGAGGTTGGGTTGCTGTGCTAATTACATCCTCCGCTGCAATCATCCCCCGCAGGCGATCGCAAATTTTGGCGAACACCTCAGCTTGTTCCTTGGGCAGATATTGATCCTGTTTATTGAAAATCACCAAAGTGCGACGATAGGCACGGGTCAAGGTTTGTACCGCTTGCAATTGTGTCTCGGTTAAATCACCATCCGTGACAAAAAGCACCACATCTGCCGTTTTTGCCTGTTGCCAAGCCTGGGTTTCCGCTGAGCCTCCATCGATTGCTGCTGAAAACAGGGCCGGAGTATCTTGAATTTGCAGTTTTTGCGAGAGATCCGCTGCCCAGGAGGTTTGCAGCAATTTCGTCAAACTAGTTTTGCCCACGCCTTTGCCACCCATCACCGCAAAACGTAATTCCTCGCGCTTCAGTTCTGCTAGGATGTCGTAGAGCTGCGATCGCAAATTTTCAACGGCAACATGATTTTCGGGAACTTCCGTCTCGGCAGCTAATTCAGCGATTTCGGCAGCCACTTGATTCACCACCGTTTCCGCTTCCACCAGTGCTGTTTTGACCGAATCCACCGACACCAACTTACGACGCACCAGCGGTGAGGACTGTGCAGGCGACCAAATCTTCAGCCCCACCCAAGCTAAGCCACTTCCCACCACGATCGCCGGTACCCAATCCCCTAACACATCGGTAATGCCGTCCAGCAGCAGAATTCCCCCTGCCAGGATCAGCCCCCCCCACATGACTGGACGCAACCAAACTGCCATACGTATACCTAACCGAACTAAGCGATACCAACCTGAGCCGTAAGATAGCGTATTTTACAGGGCGATGTGTAAACGATCGCAATTATTTTCTAACTCTGTTCATGGACGCATCAATTGCCCCTATTCTACGATATCCCTAGAGGAATGCCCAGGAAATGCCTAGCCAGATGGGTGACAAATTTTACGGAGGGAACCATGGCTTTCAAGCGGTGGCGCTTTTTGCGAGTTTCAGGTTTGGCAACGGCAGGGTTAGGCTTGTCACAGTTGCCCAGTGTGGCGAATCCTTCAGGCAGCAAGAAGCTCGTGCCCCGTCGGGTGAAAGTGGGAATCCTGCATTCTTTAAGCGGCACGATGGCGTTCACTGAACGGAGTGTCGTTGATGCGACTCAATTGGCGATCGAGGAAATTAATCAGGCGGGCGGGGTGCTGGGGCGATCGATTAACGCGATCGTGGCAGAAGTAGACCCCCTGCTGGCCTGAATGCCGCGACAGTTTGCTGGGAAACCCATTTACCTGCTGGGTTCAGACTATGTATTTCCCCGAGTCATCAACACGATTCTGAAGAACCGCTTGGAACGGCTCAAAATTCCGATGATCGGTGAGGACTACATTCCCCTGGGGAACACTGAAGTGGTTTTTGTGCTAGAGCGCATCGTCCAATCGGCACCTAAGGGCTGCGTCATTATCAACAATTTAAATGGAGATACTAATGTTCCATTTTTAAAGAGATGCGATCGCTGGATCGATCGGCTCAAAAGTATCCAATTATTTCTAATAGTATTCTAGAAGAAGAAGTTCAAGCAATTGGCATTCGATATTTTCAGAATCATTTTAGTGTTTCCAACTATTTTCAATCCCTGAACCATCCAGCTAACACAGCCTTTATCCAAGCCTTCCGCAAAAAATATGGAAAGCGACGATTGCTCAATGCCCCCATGGCTTCTGCCTACAGTGCCGTGTATCTGTGGAAAGCAGCGGTGGAGAAAGCCCAAAGTTTCAATCCGACCAAAGTGCGACAAGCAGCGAGAGGGCTAATGTTCGATTCGCCTATGGGTCAGGTGCGGATGAATGTCAATCATCACCTAAGTTTGCCCTGTTTAATTGGGCGTATCCGCGCAGATGGGCTATTTGACATTGTGTATCACAGTAAAACGGCGATCGCTCCTCAACCCTGGAATCCAGCGATCGCGGCGACGAAGGGGTATGCCTGCGATTGGTCTGATCCCAAGCGCGGCGGAAAGTATCGAGGATCAATTGATTCCAACGTGGGGTGAGATCCTAAATTTCCCACCCCGATAGAGTTGACAGGAGAGCAGAACACCGCTAAAGTTCTATGATTGAGCAGTAGATCTAATTTTCTCTGCTTAAGCCCAAAAACCTAGCGCGATCGCCATGAGTTCCTACCTCAAAACGATCGCTAAGCCCCAAGCTGTTAGCGGCAGCATGGTGACCTGGATTGCATTTTAGCATTCCGCGCCGCCCTGTTTTGTCATGCCAGACAACGGGGCGGCTAGTTTTTTGGGTTCTCCTCGTCCACTCCATTCAGATTTGAGGAAACCCAATGAAACGCTATACCAAACAGATCAACCTGCAACTGAGCGGGGATGCGGATGCCATTGAAGCGACGATTAGGCTTTTGCATGTTCTGAATTTCATCAGCGCCCACGCCTGGAGCCGACCCGTCCGCAAACGAGGTGAATCCACGGTCGTGTGTGTTGCCGCAAGGGAGATCATGCTAGAAATAGACTAGAGAATGCCAGGGCGATCGGGGTGCCAGAAGTTGAACTTTTGCAAAAGTTCAACTTCTAAGCTAAGTTCAACTTCTCGAAAGTGCCATCAAATTTGCTAGTTTATATAGAATCCTTGCGCCTACATTGCCGTCCCATTCTGCGTTGCCCACTTCGCACAGATCAAACCCAATAATTTGCCGATCGCTCTTGATCACTTCCCGGAACAAACAATAGGCTTGCTCTAGTTCCAATCCCCCTGGGACAGGCGTACCCGTATGGGGGCAAAGTTTAGGGTCCAGTCCATCCACATCAAAGCTAATGTAAACCTGCTGCGGTAAATGACTCACCATTTCACGGCACAGATCAACCCAGGTGCGGCCTTCATATTGGGCTTGGCGGAGGGTGCTGTCGTAGTAAGCGGTTACCCGTCCCTGCGATCCGTTAATCAGATTCACCTCATCCAAGCAAATATCCCGCAGCCCCACCTGCACCAATTGGGTCATTTGTGGAATTTTCAAGGCATTAAACATAATGGAAGCATGGGAAAATTCAAAGCCCTCGTAAGCATCTCGCAAATCCGCATGGGCATCGATGTGCAAAATTCCAAAGGAGTCATGATGGTTTGCCAAGGCTTGCAAATAGCCCAACGGTGAACTGTGATCACCCCCCACCACCGCCACCCGTTTTCCAGCAGCGATCGCCTGTTCACATTGTTCCTGCAACCAGCTATTCACCTTGCCACAGGCTTGATTAATGTCCGTCAGAATGGGGGTGAGATCGGGACTTTCCGTTAGCGATCGCCCTTGCTCTAACCGTTCAATAATGCGGGCGGCTTGAGTACGGTAGTCATCATTTTTTTCCAAAATTTCCGCAGGCACCCCAGCGAAGAAAATCCCCTGTTTCCAACCATCGGGATAATCCAAATCAAACAAATCCAATTGCGGAGAAGCCTCTAGAATTTGGTGCGGACCCCGCGCAGTCCCTGCCCCATAGGAAACCGTCACCTCCCAGGGCACTGCAAATACAATTAACTGAGCTGAATCATAATCAAATGGCAACCCATAGAGATTCCCATTCAACAAACCAATCCCACTCGGATCATAGTTCTGCATGTTCAGATCCTGCTCCACTTCGCCCATAGCTCCCGCTCCTGTTTGGACAGATTTGTGTTGGGCCACATGAACGTGAATTCGATCTTGTGCCAGCCTTTATTGTCCCACTTGTGCCAGCCTTTATGGTTCCCAAAGCACCTCTAAATTCCTAGGTGGCGCGACCCAAAAAGATACCTTACTTTTCGCGGTTTTGCTGAGACACATGACATAGGGCACAGGGCATCTATCTCCAACGCACCCATCTGATGCAGATTATTGCCGCTGACTGACTAACGTTGCAGAGGGTTTAACTGCTTGCTGTTTAATTTCTTGACGGGCGATCGCCATATGAGCTTGAATCATGGACTGAGCAGCGCGATCGCCTTCGGTTTGGTCAAGTGCCGTTTGGTACAGCGCGATCGCTTTTTTGTGATTTCCCTGGAGGCGGTGGACATAGGCAAGATTAGCTTGAACTCGACCGATTTCGTTGCGATCGGGGCTGAGATCTAACGCTTTTTCATAATAGTGAATCGCACGAGAATAATCCTTACTTTGATGATAGGTCTGACCGATCGCCGCAGTAATGACCCCAATATGTTTTTCCTGCTTTAACTCCTGCATAATTGGCAATGCTTTTTCATATTGTTCTCTGGCTGCTTTGGTCTGCCCTTTTTGGCGTAACCAGTCGCCCGCTTGTTGGTATCCCCAAGCTTCGTTGTAGCGTTCCTGACGGGTTTGGGCATTTTTCCAAGGAGACCTGGGCTTTGCCATCGGATCTAGCTTGGTGTGGGGTGAGTCTGTCGTCGATCGCGTTACCAGCAGGTGATCTTCAGTGGGTTGTACCGAAAGGGCATCCGCAGGGGGCAAAGACACCAATTGCCCGATCGCCCCGATCGCCGTCAAGCCTGCGAGGGAAAACCCCACTAGGGAAGCTTTGAACTGAGCCGATTTCAGAAAGGAGTGAGAAGCTGAGCCAGTCATGGGAAAGGTTTCTTTTGGGTGAGGAATAGTTTCATCTAGCGATGACCCCACCACAGTTATGCATGGGTAAAATCACCCATCTTTCTCTCAGGCTGGCAAAGGACAGGATATGGGACCCAATAGAGTCAGAAATGATACAGATCAGCTCCTGGCAAACCGCCCCCCAAGCCCCAAATTTGGAAGTGCCGTATTAGAGAGTTGATTCGCCCAAGTCCGGTGGGAATTACACCACTTGATACTGAAACCGAAACCCAGCCCAAGTCCGAACATCCAAAGCCACCGTTTCACTAGTCGCCAACTCGATCGTGACCGGACTCGCCGCCTGTAAATCCTGCAAAATTGCTTGCACCACTTCCAACGGTTGAACGATCGTATGAAGAAAATTATCCGCATCCGCAGTCACGATCGCCTGGGTCTGATGAAATGGTTGAGTACTGCACAGCAACAGCGACTCCGCTAGCCCCGTCGGCGCACGCACAATCCACTCTGGGTTCGCAGGGCTACTCATCAACGGTTGCCCCATCCCCGAATTAATTTCTGCACACGCTTCCATCGGCAAAATCAAATAGGAATTCTGACGACCATCCCAAGTCATTAACAACCAATACAGCGTTGCCACCGACTGATTGGTCAGGAAAAACCGCAACCGACTGCCCACCGCAATTTTAGGAACTTCCTGGTCGGGAGACGGAAAATTACCCTTGTTCCCCTGCTTCATCCCATCCCCGCTCACCTGTCGTAATAGTAATTGCGGTTGGGGTGCCACGCTTTCTAAAGTTGCCTCCAACGAAAGTCTAGTCGCGATCGCATTCTCCATTAAGTTCAACATTTTCTGCGCCAATAATATTTTCATCATCGGCACCAGTCGCTTAACTGCAACCTTAACCGCTTCTCCCGGTTGGCCCATCGTACTAGTTAAGGGCAATTTAGCCGTTGAAAAAAGAGCATAGTTAGCCGGAGGAATCAGTTGCGTCATCGGTGTAGAACTACTCCCAGACTGGGGCAATAGCGCAATTTGTTGCTGCGATCGATCCACTGCCTTTGCTAGCAAATAATCTGCATTACCTTCCCCCGTCGCAAGCGCCGACACCTGCGCTAAATTCGACAACGCACTAATCGCATCCACCTTCTCAATTTTCGTCAGTTGCGGATCAAGGGCAATCAACAGATTCGGATTGCGCGGCAGAAGACGAATCGCCTCTCGGATTAACGTCCCAGGAGAAAAAAGCTCAGGAACTGAAACAGGCGGTAAAGCAGACTGCCTTTCTGGCACAGACGGTGCAGCATTGGTGTTGAGGCTATTGGTGTGAAGACCATTGGTGTGAAGACCATTGGTGTGAAGACCATTGGCTTGAACATCATTCCCAGAAAAACGCACCTTCGCCATCAAACCATTGCGATCGAGAACTTGCAAGAATTGAGCAGGTTGCGTCACCGTCTGAAAAATACTGCCACTCTGCACCTGCTCAACGATCATAGGAGCCAACCCTCCCAACCACAGGGTGGCAATCCCCGTCTCCGGCAAGCTTTGTTGGATCACCCCCGCACAGCCCACCCCAGCCAACCCGCGATAAGCCCCAAGCGATGCGCCGCCCGATCGCCCTGCCCCCGTCCCATTCGCCGCCTGCCCCAACACCTGCGGCTGCTGCAAGCTGTCCAGCGATCGGCTGAGATCCTGACTCACCTGCTGCAACAAAATTGTCTGTGACAGGGGTGGCATCATCTGCCATAACCGTTGCGTCAACGCGTAGGTGAACTGTCCCGCACTCCAGTCATTCCCATCCAATTCCACTGCGACCTGATTGCGATCGCACCCGGTTAAAACTAAGCCTGGTAAAGGTTCCGCTGTAGTGGGCTGATTCCCTTGAGCTGGACGGGAGCGGTACCGCAAAATTCCAGGACGCTGAGCTGGGTAGTAGAACGATGTATCCATCACCGTTGTCATCTGCTCCGTGGGAGTCGCTTTCAACCAGGTGAGCAGTTGGGCTTCCGTAATTCGTCCCTCCTCTAGGCGATTATTGGCCAACGTCAACCATTCTGCCTGCGACAACAGATTGCACCGACCATAGCCACTGAAATGCAGCAGCACAATATCCCCTGGTTTGGCTTGCTCAATCACATGGGTTTGGTAGGCGATCGCAATCTCATCCGCCGTCGCAGCCCGATCACTCAGCACCACAATATCCTGCGGCTGAAACCCACCACGATAGATCAGGAGTTCCCGTTGCAGTTCCAAATCAGTTAAGCATCCCTTCAGCGGTTGATCGGGATATTGATTAATGCCAATCAAGAGCGCCAATTTCCGGGCAGTTGGTGCAGCAAGCGCAAAAGCAGCCCGATCCAGCAAGCCATCACTCAAAGCAAGACTTGCCCCCAACAAGGTCGATCGGATTAGGAAATCGCGCCGCTTCATGCCCCTTAAATTCTTGAGATGTTGCTTAAATACATGGCTAACAGACTCACGTTTCCATTGTAGAGGTTGCCAGGGAGGTCCTCAAAAAAATCCTCCAGAAAAAATGAGGGCCGGTACTACAAATGAGGGACAGCACCCCAGCATTCCCGTCACCGAAAAATATCTGCTGCCCGATCCCCCAGAGCCAGCCCCAGTTCTAGGTTCAAGTCGGTTGCGCCCCATCCCACCTATCCATCATTGGCTTTCCGACGCAGTTGAATTCTCCTATCCCCATCGGGAAATCTAGGATCGGCTAGGGTAGTCCTACATTAGAAGTTCATTTCACCGTCCCATCAGCCTATGTTCATTCCTGGTATCGTGATCACAGTCCTGACCTTTCCTGGCGTAATGGTGCATGAATTTGCCCACAAGCTGGCTTGCCATTGGACTGGAACTCCGGTGATCAAAGTTTGCTATTTTCGCTTTGACAATCCAGCGGGCTACGTCATTCATGAAGAACCCGATAATATTTGGAAACATATTTTAATTGGCATTGGACCGTTCTTTGTCAACACCTTTTTGGGTTTGCTGTTGAGCTTGGCACTGGGTCTGACCGCCCAGCTTCCAGGAGAATCGTTGAATGGACTTTTCATCATCGGATCCTGGCTGGCTCTTTCCATTGCCATGCACGCCTTTCCTAGTGTTGGAGATGCCATGAGTATCTGGTCTGCGGTCTGGCAAAAAGGTACACCGATCGCTGCCAAACTGGTCGGCACTCCCCTAGTGGGCATCATCTTCCTGGGCGCGTTCGGCTCGGTGTTCTGGCTGGACTTAATCTATGGCATGTTTGTCGTATTTGGGCTACCCAGCATCCTCAGGTCGATCCTATTCTCCTAAAACTTCCAACTGGAGCGCAGCTCAATCTTCATCATCCAAATGCCCCATCACGATCGCCCCAAAGGAGAACGCCGCGATTCCAGGAATCGGAGATTGAATAGTAAAACTGAGACCGATCCCCAAAGCTAAACTTCCAAGGGCAACCAAGGACCACATCTTTTCATCGGGACTCAACCCCTTTTCTGCTTTAATCGATCGCAGTGCTTGAGGCGGGATCGGGGTTGGCATCACGGCATGGGGCGGAAAAGCCCAGTAAGACGACTGCTGACGAAACCAATCTGTCCAACCGTTTTCCACACACCAATCCGCAATCCATTGTTCAGAATAGTGATCCATCCAGTGTTGCAACATAAGCATTTAGGAAGACGAGAAAGAAGTAGCAATTAACCATTGATCCTGCAAGCCGAGAAGACTCTCAGATCAAGCAAAGTTCGGAACTAGAACCAAATGACTGGGGATAGGAACCCTCAAGGCAAGATCAGAATCGAAACATCCCACCTGCGATCGCGCTCTGGGTCGTTATACTCACTCAAGCGTCATTTCAGTTAAATTTCAGTTAAACGTTTTACAGTATTTCTAATATAGCTATCTGCGTAGTCTATCAAATAACCCCCGATCGCCACAATCCTTGAAATCAAAGTTTACTTCTGACATCAAAGTTTACTTCCGACATCAAAGTTTACTGTTCATACACAATTAGTATCGATCGCTCTAGGTGAGTATTTATGCAATTTTCAGTTGGGTGAAACATATTTTGAATGAGGAGTGGGGGAGTGGGGGAGTGGGAGACGTGGCTTGTTGATCTAACAACGGCTGTAACTGCAGGTGCTTTTTTAGACAGATCTTTTTGGTCGGATCAGGCAATTAATATAGCAATCCTCTTTCAGTTGTAAAAGTGGGACAGGCTTCTAGCCTGTCCAGACAGAATTTCGCCCCACAAATCAATTAGGATTGCTATATTTAGATTTTTAATCAGATCTGAATTAGCGATCCCATCAATCTGCATTTACAACATTTTGAAACACACTTTAATTTCAGTTTACGATCGCTAAGTTTATAGATTGCCGATCGTGCTATCGATCGCATTAATCAAATTTCTCTACCCCAATTGGAATCATACAGTGAAGTATTAATCGATGTTGGGATGATCGCAGATCTGACAACTTGGTGCGCTCCTACTGCATAAAAAGCGATCGGCGTTTCCGTCAACCGTCCAGAAAAAATGATCAGCCTAGCAGTTCAGTCAAGCTATGGCTCAACCGATCGAATCACACCTGTGCCTACTGGGGTAACGCCTGTATTGTCAAAGGGTTGGGAGCCGCCCGTCCAGTTGAAATCATTAATGCTGAGGCTAATGGAACCGAGGGAGAGTACCGGGTTATAGCGCAACCGCACACTATGGGTTCGGCGACTGTATTCAACAAAATAGTCTGTACTAATCTCGTTGCCTGTTTCCAAATTCCAAGCAGTTTGCACACCCACCCGAATGGGCCCATAAACCTGTTGAGTCAATCCGGCATAGAGCACTCGGTTGTCCACTGCGCGATCGAACAAAAAGGGTGACAATCCATCGGGCAGCGCTTGAGAATAGGCAATATTTAACTCTGTAGAGTCGAGAAAATCTTTGGAAAAATGCCCCAAACGCGCTGAGAGAGCTGCCGTAAAGGTGAGATTGTTTTGATAATCACCACTGCTATACCCCGTTGTCACCCCCGTAGCCCCCAAAGATAACCCCACAAAGGGCACCACGGGATTGGGCGTAAAGCGCAGACCCTGTTCAGCCGTTGCCGGGAGGGGTTTGCCTTGCCACAGGGTAAAGGGGCGACTGAGGGCTGCACTAGCTTGCCAACGACTGAGATTGATTCGGTTATTCTGCCGGACAACTGGCAAGAGATCCGCCCGATCGGTTTCTGCATTAATCAATTGATAGCCCGCTTGATAGGTGAGGTTAATTCCCGTATCTCCCAATTTGACAATGGGGGAATAGAACAACGCTCCCACACTACTCTGCACATCCTGAAACCCGAGGGAATTGTTAAACAAGCGATCGCGATAGCTGGCTTCTAGGCTGAGGGCATGGGAACCTAAGGGTTGAAACGCCCGCAAATTTGCCCGAAACCGCGAGTCAATTTTGCTGAAGTCCAGGCTGGTGAATTCTGCACTGCTGGTGAGGAAACCATTCACTCCAAAGGGAGCCGATAATTTCGCCGTCAACCCAAACCAGTCACCGGGATTGGTCGCCCGTTCCCCCGTAATGGCACGCTGAATGTAGAACTGGGGCTTGATGGAAAAGCGCACCGCACTGGTATTAATTAGATCATCACTACGCTGGATAAATAATCCACCCCGATCGTCCGCATCAAACCCAATGGTAAACAGTGCAGGTTGGCGAGGTCGGCGATCGATAATTGCCCGGTTGCGGAGAATCGGCAAGCTCAAGCGCTGATCAAATACCAGCCGAGGCTTTTCTGCCCGAATTTCATCGCGGAAAGGCGAAAGTCGGGTTAACCGCGCTGTAGTTGCCCGCATCTCTAATTCCGGTGGCGAGAAGGGATCGTTGGTAATCCGCACATCTTTGGCAATCCAACCTTCGGGATAAAACTCCGCTTCATTCGCTTCAAAGCGTAAACGGCGCACCCCACCCCCACCCCGAGGCGGCACCACTTCAGCCCCACTGGGATTGCTGCGCGAACCAACGGTAATGCCGATCGCCCTGCGACCAATCACAGCTTGGGGATCCAGACTTTGCAAAATGCGATCGGGCTGACCCACCAGGGTGCCTGCGGAAATATCACTCGCCAATGGGGGTAAAACCTGGCGATCGTCACTTTCCACAAAAATATCGCCTTTCGCCCCCCGCACCGAACCTTCCCCCTGGACGAAATTGTATTCAAACCGATCGCCCTTGAGCACCTGGGAGCCATTGGCAAGCGTCACATTCCCTTCTGCCACCGCAAACCGATTATTCAGATTCACCTGCAGGCGATCGGCGGTCAGCGCAGACTGGCGAAATTTCATGGAAACATTGCCTTCTGCTGTGAAGATTTGCCGCTTTTCATCGTAATCCTGGCGATCGGCCTTGAGTTCCAAAATCCCTTCATTCGCCAGTTGTTGCTGGGGCGACAGGGGGGTTGCTGGAGTGGAGCCGGGGGCGGGAGCCGGATTGATTCTGCTGGGCGCAGCATTGGGCATAGTTCTGGGAACCGGACTCAGACTGGGCGGAGAAACTGGCTTGGGTGCGCGATCGCCACTGGGTTCTTCCAGCTTGTCCGGCGGTAGGGGCGTTTGGGGGGTTGGAATCTCAATCCCACTACCCTGGGTTGGACTAGTCACCGTTGGAGCAGGAGCAGGAGCGGAAACTGGCGGGGAAACTGGTGGGGTGGCTTGGCTGAAGAGATGAATCGGCAGCGATCGCTCCTGGGATTCTGGAACCTGTAGGGGGAAAGTATCCGGTGGCAGGGGCGTAGTCGTGAGTTGGGGTGGCAAAGGTTGAGGCCGCCATTCAGCGCTGGGGGCTGATGCGGTTGCTAACGCCTCTGAGGTCAAAGCAGGGCGAGATTGCTGAAAAACTTGCAAGGAAGTCGGTAGATCAGGGGGCGCAACCGGATAGGACATAGCCAGATGTATTCCAACAAAAAAAACAAGGGCAGCATTGAACTCCTATAACGTGAGTCACAGCCCTAGTGAGTCACAGCCCTACAGACGGTTTCCTCGGGACGAAAGTTTCACGCAGAGATAGGATACACTGCCCTTTACCAGATCGGACATCAGCAATGGACTGATTTCTGTCCAAGGATTTCTGCCCAAATTAATGGTTGTCAGCCTCCGTTTGCCAGCATTCATGCACAGTATGAATCTGCACAGTATGAACATGCATAGTACGAACGATGGGCTGCTAGCGTCTAGTCTAAAAACTCTTTCTCAAAGTAATTAGTCTAAATCGCGACGACCGGGGTTACGAGATGGATCGTTGTTCAGGAATCCAAACACAAAAACCAGAATGAAAAAGGCAACAACGATATTAACGACAATTTTGAGGGTCAACATGGCAATGACTCCAGTGATATACGAGTGAAATAGGAAATTCCATCCGCCGAAGATGATTTTTCATCATACCTGGTATTGGGTGCGCCTGAAGCGAGGGGTCTACCTTTTCCTCCACCACCGCCGCCCGGTCTGCCATCCCTGCTGCAATCCTTGCCACAGTACTTGCCACAGTACTTGCCATACAATAATTGCCGCCTGTTCCAACCACAGAAAAATACGATCGCAGCCCTGCAGGAACTGTTCCCACCAGCTTTGTTCGTACCCCATTTCGGTGACTTCTGCTTCCAGATATTCCGCTTCCCAAACGGTGTGTGAGCTGTGCGATCGCGCTATTGCGGCCCCAGAAATTTCTGCCCCAGCGATCTCACTTTGGGCACTCAGCGCCGCTCCAGTTTGCTGTGAGTTTGCTGTGACCACGAGTTCCATTGGATCACCCGCCCTAGCGATCGCCGACTCGCCAATTGCCGACTCGCCAATTCCTAATTCCCCAGTCGGTTGAAGGGGCACTGTGGGTTTGACGATCGCACCAGACCGTTTGGCTAACAGTTGCTGAACCCATTGCTGGAAGGTACCTTGGAGCATCTGACGGATCGGCAAGGTTCCCGGCAGGGCGATCGTCCCAGACGGGGTTGCGTTCCCCTTGGACAACCGTTTGGTCACGCGGGAAGTGGCATCCAGGATGAGATTCGGTCGGGGGGAGAGCGGTAGGGTTAAATCTCCTTGAAACGCCATCGAAGTTGTGGCAGCCGGTTGCCCAGGGTGCGATGCGGATGCGGGGAAATCTGGATCTAAGAACCAGGGATCCGCGATCGTCTCTTGGGTACCTGCCAGAATGCCTTCGGTGCGGGTATAGGACAGGCGATGAATGCCGCGATCGCCCAAGAAATAGCGGAGGGCAGCCTGAATCAGATCGGGA
>JAYKGX010000179.1:0-3777 GCA_035285565.1 Synechococcales cyanobacterium | reverse complement strand
GGTTCCAGGCAATTCCTTCTTCAATCCCCGCATTCACCATCATCGTGTAACTATTGCGTGCTGCAAATTGCTGTCCCACTTGAGTCACCAGCGGAACTTCCATCCACAGCGTTTCCATCGTCGTCGTCGCACCGTTGTAAGGGAAGGTATCCAACACCACATCCGCAATGCGTAAATTAGCCCGATGAATCGCTTCTGAAGGCGTGTTGGGTAAAAAGCGGAGGCGATCGCGATCGACCCCCACTTCGTCGGCTAATTCATGGAAAAATTGCTGAACTGAAAGGGCATCTGAAAACCCTTTAATTAGGAAATAGCTATTCGGCACTTGATTGAGAATTTGTACCTGTGCTCGCGCAGTTTCTAGATGTCGCTTACATCCCGTTTGAGAGCTTAAATAGATGACTGCATCCTCGGAAATGTTGAGGGACGATCGCGTTAGGGTGGGAATGCCTACTTCAAAGCCATCCACTGCCAGATAGGTCTGGGGCAGCCGGATAATTTTTTCTTGATAGTACTGATCGGCTTGCGCTGGTAACACGTACGGGTCGGCAATGAAGTAGTCCACATTGGATAGACCTGTTGCATCCCAGCCCAGCCAGGTGACTTGGATTGGGGCAGGTTTCATGGCTAAGATTTCACAAGTAATATCTAAGGTTAGGCTATCTAAATCAATCAAAATATCAATACTATCGTCGTGAATTTGATCGGTCAAGCGATAACTGTCATCGTGAAAATCACGATCGAGACAGTAAAATTTCTGGAATTGCTGGGAATAAAAATTCTGAAGAGAATCCTGAGGGCGATGGTGAACAGAGTAGGCATAGAGATCAAATCGATCGCGATCGTGATACTGAATCAACCATTTTGCCAACCAACCTACAGAATGCTGAGAAAAACAATGGGATAAATAACCCAGCTTAATTTTGCGATCGGATCTCAAGGGACGCTGAATGTGGGATTGTTGATAGCGTTCCACGTAAGGTTTGAGATAGCGATGAACATTTTCTTGACACAGATGTGAAACATTATTTTGTAACTTTCTGGTCGCTAGTCCATCTTGAAAATAGGGCAAATAGTAGGTCGAGGTGAGTACTCGCAACGTTTCCACCGATCCTACCTGCTGCAATTCCTTTGACGTGAGTTGTTGGAGCAACTGACAATGATGCTCATATGCATTTTGTGCCCGTTGCCAATAACCGCCTGCACTCATCAGACCCCGCAATCGCAAATGACTGGCAAAAATTTGTTCAGGTAAGGTCGTTGCCAAGGCTTGACATTGTTCTGCCGTTTGAATTCCCTCTTCATAGCGCCTCAAATCTTGGAAAAAACTAGTAAGCTGATAGAGAAATTCCAGATTGGTGGCATCAATGCTGAGATAGGCTTCTGCCAGTTGAATCGACAGATCCGGACGACGCAACCCATAGGCGAGCTTCATTGCAGCCGGGAGCAACTGTTCTAGGGCGGCAATTGGCTCTGGCAGATGCTGTACCGCAGCCTTCATCCAAGCCCCGATTCCCGCGCTTGTAGGCAAGCAATCCAAGAGGCAAGACATCGTTTCCAGGAGTCCTTCCGGGGCGATCGCTCCTTTTGGTGCATGAAGGAGTAATTGTCCGGTGGATTCCAGTAGATCCCATGCGGAGTCATTTTCCTGACGTACTGCTAAGCGCAACAGGGCCAAGCAATTCTCGGGATCATCGGCTAGGATTTCCTGCAAGCTTGTTCTGAGCAACCAACTTTCCCAATGATGTTGCCCCTGTTCCCAGTAGATCGCCTCCGATCGCAGGACTTGCACCAACTCCAGTACCCAAGCCTCTTCCATCGTCTCAGCCGCCAACACAGACAACCACGTCATCGACGCTGCATCGGGCTGATTATCTAAAAGTTGCGCAACTCCTAAATACCAATACAATGCCCGATCATCTGGTTTTTCCTCGATCGCAGCCTCACAGAATGCGATCGCAGAGGTATAGTCTTGCTGTCGAAAAGAGATTTGAATAGATTCTAAATTGATCTTCATAAAATCATGATTTATATGATTACGTAAGCCAATCTAATTGGAGACTAAATACTGCAGATTAACTAATAAAAAAATACAGTAGCAGCAACAACTCTAGAACAGTAGTATGTGCTATAGCAATCAAAGCAAGTTGATAGCTTATAATAGCAAGAAGTGGATAACCTAAAAAGGCTATCCACTTCAATGCTTAAATCACAGTCAAGATCCAGAGAATCAAACTAACAAGATGGCTTGCCAGAACTTATTGAATCGGATCGTAGGTACCAGGGCAAATAAATGGGTCAGCCGCAGCAACCGCTTCAACACCAGTTGCACCACCGTTTACGGGCGCTTGCTTCGCTTCGCACAGGATTCCAATCGTAGTTGCTTCACCTGTACCTGCTTGGGTTCCGATTTGCACACCACCCAGATAGGCCTTCAGCGGAGAGTTAGCAGGAACGAGTTGCTGAGCCTGGTTGGTCACAACTTTAGCACCAGCACCGCCACCTGCAATTACGTACTTATAGTTAGCAGTTTGGGTCGCGATCCCTAGACCTAGACCTGCAAAGTTAGCGTTGTTGGCAAAAGTGTTGTTCTTTTCTAGGAAGTAAGACTGCTGAGCACGGTTCATAGAACCAGCATATTGCTTCGCTTCAGATTGCTTCGCCTTGTTGGCTTGGTTCAGGAAAGAAGGCAGAGCGATCGCAGCCAGAATACCGATGATGATGATTACAACCAGCAGTTCAATCAGGGTGAAACCACCTTCACGCTTTTTGCTCACAAAATGTTGCAGCAGTTTTGCCTTGAGTTCGGTCTTCATCGAAAATTTCTCCTTAAGGTGCAGGATTTGTTGGACTTCAAATCTCCTAAGATTAACTTACCCACTTTGCTCAACCTTGCTATCACCCCAGGGCAAAGATTTTTCCATCCACCATGAGCTTAGGGGCTGCATGGCTCTACCAGAACGTAGCCCAGAGATTCTAAGCGAGAAAATAATTGGATCAATAGTGCCAAAGCATCCGCAGAACTCGTCACAGCCCGAGTTACAGGATCGATGGGTCGTACCGATTGCCACTGCTGGATCAAGACCTGCATGGGCTGAGCACTTGCCATCAACGGCAAGAAACAAGTTGCCATTAAGCTATCGATCGTAATGGGTTGCTCATTAATGGGCAAATGGTCTCGCAGTGGAAAAGCTCTCAGCGTCTGAATGCAATCGACAAGATTGGCACGGAAGTTCTCTGTCCGGAGGAGCGGATGCAGATGCAGGGTTGCCTGTGCCCACTGTGCCTCTGTCCATTCGCTGGGTGACTCACCAGACGATCGCCCATCTGAGGTCGCCTGGGGCAAACCACAATATAGATCTAGCAATCGATTCACCGGATGCAACAAATCAAACAGGTAAAGTTGTTCTTCCAGCGACTTATCCGCCAACCCCATAGCAATTTCGATCGGCAACTCATCCACATCCTGAAAGAGATCCAGCAAGTTCCACTGCCACCAGTTCACCATACTGATGAACTCTAAACCGGTTGCCCGCAGCGCTTGAAAAAACTCTGGTAATGTCCATCCCTTATCACCTTTGAGCAGATAATTCGCTAGAATCGCTTCATCATTTTCTTCAAATCCAGCATTCCACCCAAAGTTTTTGAGTTGCACTTGAGGCTCTAAGCATTTCATCGTGCCCCGCACCAAGGCAATATCCTGCTCCGTGGGCGGTCCCTCCATGAGTCCTAGTTGATTAAAGAAACTCTGACCCCGCAGATAAACTTGACGTTGCA
>JAYKGX010000178.1:0-32499 GCA_035285565.1 Synechococcales cyanobacterium | reverse complement strand
AGCGATGGTTACTCTACTGGGGGCAGAAATCTGACATACACTCAGATAAGAGCACTCAGATAAGGGCACTCAGATAAGAGCACTCAGGCAGGGTGCGATCGCTTTCCTGAATAACCTGAACTGCTGTCGATAGCTCCATTTTCGTGTTCCTTTGGTTCTTATTATCAAACAACCCTTTTAGATTGAGATATGGTCGAAAACATCGACAATCGTATTCCTGAAGAGTCAGGTATCGGTGCAACATCAGCAACGCTAGAAGCAATGAAATTTAATATGGTTGAACAGCGGATTACGGATGATTTAGATAAGCTGCTGGAAATTCTTCCCGTTGATTTACAAGAACAACTCAAACATCATCCGCAGAAAAGCCACCTCATCGAAGTCGTGATGGATTTGGGTCGTCCTCCAGAAGCTCGATTTCCTGGCAAGGCAGAATACTTGTCCGATCGCATGATCACCACAGCAGATCTGCAGGACAGTATTGCCAAGGTGGGCGATTTTGGCGGAGATAACCGAGCCGGATTAGAACGAACCCTGCACCGCATTAGCGCCATTCGCAACCGTCGAGGTGAGATTATTGGCTTAACCTGCCGGGTTGGGCGTGCTGTGTTTGGGACGATCGCCATGATTCGTGATCTGGTCAACAGTGGTCAATCGATTCTCATGTTAGGTCGTCCGGGAGTGGGCAAAACGACGGCACTGCGAGAAATTGCCCGTGTGCTTGCTGATGAACTGGAAAAACGGGTAGTGATTATTGATACCTCTAATGAAATTGCGGGAGATGGGGATGTGCCCCATCCAGCGATCGGTCGGGCCCGTCGGATGCAGGTAGCTAAACCAGAGCTACAACACCAAGTCATGATCGAAGCGGTGGAAAATCACATGCCGGAAGTGATCATCATTGATGAAATTGGCACCGAGCTAGAAGCCCTTGCAGCTAGAACCATTGCCGAACGAGGTGTCCAACTAGTGGGAACTGCCCACGGCAATCAGTTGGAAAACTTGATGAAAAATCCCACCCTCTCGGATCTCATTGGTGGCATTCAATCCGTCACCCTCAGTGATGAAGAAGCGCGGCGACGGGGGAGTCAGAAAAGTGTGCTAGAACGCAAAGCACCTCCGACGTTTGATATTGCGGTGGAAATGTTGGAGCGGCAGCGTTGGGTGGTGCATGAGGATGTTGGGCAAACGGTGGATTTACTGCTGCGCGGTCGGCAGCCGGATCCTCAAATTCGGACTGTGGATGATCAGGGGCAGGTGGCGATCGCCCAGGAATCGGGTGCCCCGGTTGCCATTCCTCCGAAGGGTCGTCCGGCTCGCCGCGTCAATCCTCTGGGAAGCGAACCTGCTACAGTAGTGCCCCTCCGCAGTCATAACCTGCTCAATCCACCAGAACAATCCTTGGGATGGCGCAGTACCGGACGAATGCAGGCGATCGCCAACCCCAGTGTGGAGCGGCGGGAATTAGAACAAATCCTGGATCGGACTTGGGGAGATAGCTTTGAAATTCCGCCTGCTAGTGATTATGACTGGGATGATGAAGTGGGCGATCGTCCCTTATCCGTTTATCCCTATGGGATTGGGCGGCACCAGTTGGAACAGGTGATCACCACTCTGAATTTACCGATTCATCTCACCAAGGATATTGATGCAGCTCAGGCAGTTCTAGCCTTGCGATCGCATATCAAAAACCATTCCAAACTGCGCCATTTGGCAAAATCTCGACAAATTCCCATTCACACGCTGAAATCGAGTAGTATTCCTCAAATTGCTGCTGGACTTCGGCGGATGCTGAATCTGGATGAACCTGGCATTCCCGATACGCCTGATCTCAGTTTGTTAAGTCATGGGGAGGATGATGAGATTGAAGCCTTGGAGGAAGCAAGATTGGCGGTTGAACAAATTGTCATTCCGAAGGGTCAGCCTGTGGAGTTACTACCGCGATCGGCAGATATTCGCAAGATGCAACATGAATTGGTGGAACATTACCGATTAAAATCCCGCAGTTTCGGTGATGAACCCAATCGTCGGATCCGGATTTACCCAGCGTAATCCCAAATTGTATTCCTGAAAATATTCGTCCCCCAATTTTTCCGTTCACCCTAAATATGGTAGAGACGTTCCGCCGGAACGTCTCTACCGGGAATCCCGTTTTCCCAACAATCCCAAAAATCCATTTCCCCACAAACCCGAAAAAATTACGATCGCGCCATTGTCCGCCGTATCCGACCCACCGTCTGGGGCAAAACCCCCACCAACAAGGCAAACGCATCATTCGGCAATAACTCAACCGTTTCTGTTTCAAAATAGTTGTTAAACTGCTGCAAAATTGTTTTGACCCGTTCCGCAGGAGATGGATTATCCGTAATTTGTTGAGTTAAACGGATCCATTGACGGCGAATTCGATAGGCTTTTTGCCGCTCATCATCATTAGCCGCCTTCAACAATGACAAATCTCCCACCGGAAGAATATCCCGACAGTCCCGATCGAACATCCCACCGATCGCAGCACCAGGTCCTGCAAATTCAGCATGGAAAGATTTAAATAGAATCAGCCCATTGCGTTTACGGCTATTGATAATGAGTAACTGCCCATTATGCAATTGGGTCAAAATATCGGACACGGCTAATGTTAATTCAATGCTTATTTTTTAATTTAATCCAAGGAAAATCAACTTATCAGGTTCTCTGCTCAGCCTCTATTCTCTGCCCAACCATTGTAGAGCATCCCTCTAATGTAGAGCATCCTTCTTTCCTTACCCCAAGATTTATCACTCTTGCTGGATCTTGGGGGTTAGCTGCTTCTGTAATAAAAGCCGCTGGGGTTGAGAAAAAAACTGGTGCATCAGATCCCATTCTGCTCGACAAATCTCATATCCCATCTGCTGATAAAGACTCACCGCAGGTTGATTATTTTCCATAACATGCAGAAATAATCGATCACACTGCCACCGAATTACCTGAGCCTCACTCGCCTGTAGCAACCGACGAGCCACCCCCTGACGACGCTCATTCGGATGAACGGCTAAATTTGCCAGATAGGCATACCGTTGGGGAAACTGTTGCCAAAACCAGGGCGATCGTAAACTCACTTCTGCCGTACCGACAATTTGCTCAGAACCTAAGGCAGTAGCCACTAAACAAAGATAGGATTTGGAGCCAGCCTGACAACGCTGCCGTAGATCTTCATAAATGCCTAAACGCAGAATTGGCAGCCACCACTCAAATCCATGAGGGATCAAGGCAAAACTGGTGGTAATCAAACTCACCACTTGCGAGAGGTCATCCAGATTGGCCCGACGAACTTGCCAAGTTGGAAGGCTCAAAGGAGGTTCTAGCATCTTTCTGGCTACTCAATAAAAGACCTGCCTAGATCCAAACTTGGAAAACTAGGCAGGTGAGGATCTGGAAATACAGGAAATCCTATTTACCAATCCGGGGAGGTTCACGAAAGGCGATCGCAAAAAAGAGAACCCCGATCGACAACGTTAAGATCAAAATGTAAGCAACGCTTTCCATATTAGCCTCGACCTACTGAATAAACGACGGTCAACCATGAAGCCTGCAGAAACGACATGGGTGTCGCAATCAACACCCATATCTTAACCATGTTAGGCGCGAGCACGTGTGGATTTGTCACCCACCTTCTGATAGAAGCCCCATTCAACTTGCTCTTCACCGAGTTCGGGGTCAATCCCTGCAAACACGTCGCGGAAGATTGTCCGGGAACCATGCCAAATGTGACCAAAGAAGAAGAGTAACGCAAACACTGCGTGACCAAAGGTGAACCAACCCCGAGGGCTAGTGCGGAACACTCCGTCTGAGCCGAGCGTTTCGCGATCGAACTCAAAGGGCTCACCCAACTGGGATGCACGAGCATAGCGCTTCACAGCAGCCGGATCAGTAAAGGATTGACCATCCAGTTTGCCACCGTAGAAGGATACGGTGACCCCCGTTTGTTCAAAACTCAGTTTCGACTCTGCTTTCCGGAAAGGAATATCAGCGCGAACCACACCATCCGCATCGGTCAACACCACAGGGAAGTTCTCAAAGAAGTTCGGCAGACGACGGACGAACAATTCCCGTCCTTCGCTGTCTTTAAACACTGGGTGACCTAACCAACCCTGTGCCAGACCATCTCCTTTGTTCATCTGCCCAGTCCGGAACAGACCGCCCTTAGCAGGACTATTACCCACGTAATCGTAGAATGCTAGCTTCTCAGGAATAGCCTTATAAGCCTGCTCCAGGGTTGCCCCTTCTGCTACCGCAGTTTGTACACGCCGATCGATTTCCTGCTTAAAGTAGCTACCATCCCACTGATACCGAGTCGGTCCAAATAGCTCAACCGGAGTTGCTGCATTGCCATACCACATGGTTCCGGCTACTACGAAAGCAGCGAAGAAAACCGCAGCGATACTGCTGGACAGAACGGTCTCAATATTCCCCATCCGCAGAGCCTTGTAGAGACGCTCCGGTGGTCGCACACTTAGATGGAATAAGCCAGCAATAATGCCGACAATCCCAGCAGCAATGTGGTGCGCTACAATTCCACCTGGATTGAAGGGGTTAAACCCAGAAGGTCCCCACTCGGGAGCCACAGCCTGCACATGACCTGTCAGACCATGGGCATCCGAAACCCACATGCCAGGACCCCACAGTCCGGTGAGGTGAAATGCCCCAAATCCGAAGCAGAGAAGACCCGATAAGAATAAGTGGATCCCAAACATCTTAGGCAAGTCCAAAGCAGGCTCGCCCGTCCGAGGATCGCGGAACAACTCCAAATCCCAGAACACCCAGTGCCATACGGCAGCCAGGAACAATAAACCGGATAAAACGATGTGAGCCAGTGCCACACCTTCAAACGACCAGAAACCTGGATCGACAGATGATTCACCTGTGATGCTCCAACCGCCCCATGAACCCGTCACACCCAGACGAGCCATAAAGGGCAATACGAACATGCCTTGCCGCCACATTGGATTGAGCACCGGATCGGAGGGATCAAAGATCGCTAGTTCATAAAGCGCCATCGAACCCGCCCAGCCAGCAACCAGTGCGGTGTGCATCAGGTGAGTCGCAATCAACCGACCGGGATCATTGATCAGGACGGTATGGACGCGGTACCAAGGTAGTCCCATGTGACTACGCTCCTCCTCTAAACGACTGCAACGCTTCCTTCAGCAATTTTGTTAAAAGTGCTAGGTACTGGTAATTTACCAGATCACCGCCCCCTACGGATGCTCCTTTCTTCCTCAAACCTAGGTTTTACAGGCAGTCCAGAGCGCAAAGTGCAGTGTTGACCCAGCGATTCGCTAAACTAAAAGTGTATAAAGAAGTGTAACTAGTGTTAGAAACGTTTGCAAGCGAGTCACCATCGCCTCTGCAATTCACCACTGATGGCTAGGCAGACTGCTTCAATTAATGTAATATTTCTTCATAATAATCCCGATCGCAACTCACCCTTTCTAGTGCTGATGTAACAACTGTTGATGCTTGATTCAGGCTATATTCAATCCCACTGGTTTGCAGTCTCACGGGTTGCAGCCCAAAGCGTTAAAGGGTTGCCTTGTTGAATTCAGGCTTGGTTGAATCCAGGCTTGGTCAACCCAGGTCGGGTTCATGCTGTAATGGTGGAAGACCGACTTTTGCCCTTTCTAGCCCTGTCCTTTTAGCAATCGCCAGACCCAGTCATGATGGAACCCACCTCCCAATCCGATACCTCGTTTCCCTTATCCAACCCTGCTATCTCTACGGCACCTAATGCTACATCACCTAAGTTCATGCCCACCTCCATCAAATTTGTGGCTGAGGGCAAGGAAGTCGTAGCTGCGAGTGGAGCTAATTTGCGGCTCAAGGCGATCGAAAATGAGATCGATCTTTACACTCTGATGGGAAAAATGATGAACTGTGGCGGATACGGGCAATGCGGCACCTGCGTTGTGGACATTGTTGAGGGGGCAGAGCACCTCTCTCCCCGGACTGAAGTGGAAGAACGCCGCTTTCGGAATAAGCCCAGTACGTACCGTTTGGCCTGCCAAACCTTGGTGAATGGGGCGATCGCAGTTCAAACCAAGCCGCCCGCTCAGCGGAAATAATTCATTTTTGCAACAATTCTTTACTGGAACAGACCAAACGGTCGCTCAGTGGTATTCTGTTTTTGACGTTGATTCCGCAATCATTTAAACCGGGTGGGATTGTATGCAAGTTAATGATCTCGGCTTCATTGCCAGCATTCTGTTTGTCTTAGTGCCCTCAGTCTTTTTGATTATTCTCTATATTCAAACGGCAAGTCGGCAAGGGTAGTTGCCCAACCTCCCTCAGCAGCTTTCCGATGGCGAAAAGCATTGCTATCGTTCGCAATGCTTTTTTGTTAGTGATGGGTTTTGGTTAGTCCTTTCCTGCCTCGGTCTCCTCTCCTTCAGAGGTAGACAGATGCTCAAGCAGAGTTTGGAGTTTCATTCGAGGGATATAGGGCCATCCTCCCTGTTGCTCAATATCCCGTAGTAGGGAATATAACTCATGCCTTGTTCTTGGTAGAGAAGCCTGAAAAGCAGTTTCACAGATATCTCGATGCGCGGATTCAATCGTGCGCAAGAGAGAAAGTAAGGCTTCCCAGTCACCCATACGGGTCTGGACAAGTCCATCAATGTGTTCAGCCAACTGCTTTAGTTCGGGATCCAACGGGGGTGGATTGCGATCGCACGATGCCACTCAAGTTCTCCTTGCTACAGTTACTGATGGCAATTTTGCCACATCTGCTCTCTAGTAAACGTCTTGTCTGGAGCGATCCCGCAAAAACTGGGTGAACCCCTAAGCCGAGCAACTCCACCAAAGGAAGGTGCAACCCACCCTGTACAATGCTGATAGAGGTTCCAACAAAACCGGATTTTATTAGATCTTTCCTAACTCGCTCGTGATCGAATTCAATGTTGAACGAAACCGTTGAACGAAAACATCACTACGAGATTTTTTGACATCGATTTTGAGGTTGACCATGAGGTACCGCGCTATCATTGCTGCACTTTTGGCATTTTGCCTAAGTGTCTTCGTAACTGCCTGTAGCGAAGCCCCAACCACCAAAGAGGGCTTAACCTACGAAGAGATCCATAACACAGGTCTTGCCAATTCCTGCCCAACGTTGGAAGAAACCGCCCGTGGCTCGATCGTTTTTGAGCCAGGACAGTCCTATCAACTGAAAAATCTATGCCTTCAGCCTACCAACTTTGCGGTGAAGGTTGAAGGTGAGAGCAAGCGTCAGAAACCCGAATTTATTCCGGGCAAAGTCATGACTCGGTACACATCTTCGATCGACTCAGTCTCCGGGGATCTTAAACTCAACGGAGATGGTAGTCTCACTTTCATCGAAGAAGATGGATTTGACTTCCAAGCAGTCACGGTTCAGATTCCAGGGGGTGAACAATTCCCTACGCTCTTTACCATTAAGAGCCTCGTAGCCACCAGCCAACCGGGGCAAAATGGCATCAATGCTTCCACCGACCTGCAGGGTGAATTCAGGGTTCCTTCCTACCGAACCTCTAACTTCCTCGATCCGAAGGGGCGGGGTCTGACCACCGGTTATGACAATGCTGTTGCACTGCCTGCTGGTGCCGACTCGGAAGAATTGGCTAAGGAAAATAACAAACGTTTCCTGAGTGCGAAGGGTAATATTTCCTTGCAAGTCACCAAGGTGAATGGTGCAACTGGTGAGGTTGCGGGTAACTTTGAAAGCTTCCAGCCCTCTGAATCCGATATGGGTTCTAAGGAGCCAAGTGATGTTCGGATTCGCGGCATCTTCTATGGTCGAGTTGCACCTAGTGCGTAATGACTAGCGCGTGACTGCTGCTACAGGCTCCGTTCGTTAGATCAAACCTTATCAGCAGGATGGAGGGGGGTTTAGGCTCGTCTCCATTCTTGTTTTATGGTTGGATCGGGGTACGAACGCCCCAAGACGGGCAACAGGGAACTCCTGTCGTGAAATATATTCCCTCAGATAGATGATTCAGATTTAGGTGATTACTCAAAAGGAATCAGCGATAGGATGACTCCTATATTGCCGCTGTATTGTCTCTGTAAACTCTCTGTTCGGATCAGTGGAAATGCCGTTGAATGGATTGTATCCCACCTAATAGGTTAGGAGAATCTAGGGTCATTGCTTGGTTTACATCTTGCTAAAGGTTGCATCAAGGTTACATCAAGGTTGCATCAAGGTTGTTTCAGGGTTCCATTCAGGCATCTATCAAGCAGTAGGCTGTATGCATCAGTCCTTCTTCTCTTAACCCCTTGTGTGAGTTCTTGATCTTGTGGTGATCTGTTCTACCTTATGAACTTCTCATGTCTAGCCTAGTTTCCCGTGAATTGAAAAGCGAAAGTCTCCAACTTTTGCGAGTCTATCAGAGCCATCCCTCGGCTGAGTTACGCAATCAAATTGTGGAATTGAACTTTGGTTTGGTTCGCAAAGAGGTCTATCACTGGGTCAACCAATGCAATGAAACTTTTGAAGATCTGACTCAAGTGGGCTGCATTGGACTCATTCGGGCAATCGAACGATTTGACCTCGCTAAAGGCCATGCTTTTAGTTCCTTTGCCCTACCCTATATTCGGGGAGAAATTCAGCACTACCTACGAGATAAGAGTCCCTCACTTCGGATTCCTCGCCGCTGGCAGGCTTTACAACGCCAAGCAATTAAAACGGCGCGATTGCTCCAAGCGAAACTCCACCGCCTGCCTACCGATCTAGAAATGGCATCTGCCCTGGAAATTTCCCTAGATGAATGGCAAGAGGTGAAGCTCTCTCTCAAAAATCGAGCGATGATCAGTCTGGATGCTCCGATTGGCGATGACGAAGAGGGAACCTCCAGCCTGGGCGAAATGATGCCCGATCATCAGTACCGAAGTTTTCAACTGGCGCAGGAAGATCAAATGCGTCTCCAGCAAGCTTTAGTCCAGCTAGAAAAATTGACTCAGCAAATTTTAGAATTTGTCTTTTTGCACGATCTCACCCAGAAAGAAACTGCTGAACGGTTAGGGATTAGTTCTGTGACAGTCTCTCGTCGCGTCAAAAAAGGGCTAGAAACTTTACATGGTCTCCTGGGGAGTCCTTAGTAGTCCGTACAATCTACTAGGGCGATCGTCTACAAAGATAGCCTGGAGACAGTAAAAATGTGCCATCTGTAGGAATTGGGGGTATCTTGGAAGGAAAGCTTTTAGAGATTGGAAATGCGCCAGTACATTTTCTTAACAATAGTAGGAGCCTGTGGTTTGTGGCTAGGTGCTTGTACCCCTTCGGAAGAAGCCAACACAAATCCCTCTCCCAGTCCAGCCGCCGCCAATCCAACGGCTTCCCCTTCGCCGGATGGCACCGCAAGTCCTCAGGCTGCTCAACCGTTTAATAAGCCTTTGGTAGAAGAAAAAGGGAAGGGTAAGGACGGGAAGAAAGCACCTAGTGCAATCCAGGCAACTAAGGCGACGACGGTGCCGCAATTATTGCAGCCCACTGATCCTGATGCAAGGGCGAGAAAGGTACAAGCGGGTATTGATGCAGCTAAAGGAAAGTCGATTGATCCCTTTGCTAGTGTACCGCCACCCCTCGTTTCGTTTAAAACACCGTTGGTTCCTTCTACCACCAACGATCGTGGGCAAGAAAGTGGTCAATCCCTGCCCAAGTTAGAAGATTTTCCTGCAGTTCCGGAGCTACCTACCCCGAATGTTGGTAATCGGGGTCCTGCTCCAACGATTCGCCGACCCAGTTCTAGTTTGTCACCGCGGCCTAATATCCGTCGTCCTACTTCTGAACCTTCAGCGAAGCCGCCGCTGCCGCCTGCGGGAATTCCGCCTTTGCCAGCTCTGCCGCAACCGGTTCTAGCGCCTGCTGTGGAAGTGACAGGGGTTGTGAACATTGGGGGGAATGTTCAGGCGATCGTCAAAGCACCCAATGAACCGACCAGCCGATATGTTTCCGTTGGGCAACGGCTTTCCAATGGTCAGATTTTGGTGAAGCGAATTATTTTGACACCGGGGACTGACCCAGTTGTAATTTTGGAAGAAAATGGCGTTGAAGTGGCTCGTAGTTTGGGTGCTAAGGCTCAGCGGTCTGGTCCGACTGCTTAGAACTCCCAGATTGTTGAGGCATTAACATCTCTAAAGCGATTCCTTGCCCATACGGTAAGGTCTATCAAAATGGATAACTGGGTCTAGCAATTGCCTAACCCAGTTTTTTTATGGGTTCTTGAATTTTTGAATTTGATCTGTCCTAGCGAGTTGCCCTCAGCCTCTATCCCCTGATTACAAGATCGAGGCAGGGGTACCGAGCATGTCATCCTGCCCCAGACGGCAGGTGCATTATCACGTTTTTTCTAGCAGAACTACAATTTGCAACAAGCCACGATTGTCCCTAAACAAGCGCGCTACAGTGAAAATAGCTAGAACCAATCTTAGGAATTCATCTTTTGTGGTGTGCCCTTTTTGCTGTGAACCTCATGTTGTTTAATCCCTCAGCCTTTCAGCCGCATCAGCCAGCCGAGCACGGGTCATATTCCAGTCTAGATGCAGATTTGCTAAAGGGGTTGGGCATGATTCCTGGTTTGAAGGAAATTCTCATGCTGCGTCAGGTTCATGCTTTGGAACATGCGACAGTTTGGGTCTTAAGTGAACGTCGTAGCGCCCCTCGCCCAACCCCTCGCCGAGATGATGAACAACGTTGGGATGATGAGCAACTCAGTGGCTTATCAACCGATAATGGTTTCTACCTCTATGGACGGGTTGGAATAGCAGATTTGAACCGAGCTGTGCGCCATGCGCTCGATCGCGTGACCCATGGAGAACAACAACTGGCAATTCATCCTCGCTGTGGAACCAATCTGTCTGCCCAGCTTTTGCTAACAGCAGGTTTTGTCTGTGGTGCGCATTTGCTGCTGCCCAAACATCCGATTCCGCAGGTGATCGGGCTAACGGCGGCAACGGCGATCGCCAGTCACTTCACCCCTAGCCTAGGTGCATGGGCACAGGAGCATTTAACCACTGCCATTCCGTTTAATCTCAGAGTTCAAGCCATTTGTCCCATTCAAGATCCGGTGGGTCGTCCGGCACACTTTGTCCAAGTTGACTGGCGAGATTGAGGGGGAATGCAGCAGTGAATGATCATCGGTCATCCTCCGCCGTGCCCCATACCCCCCTCATCTTGTATCTCTAATAGTCCAATGGTGACAAATTCCCAGGTGACAAATTCCCAGGTAACAAACGAATTAACTCAGCCAGCCAGTTAACGGAGCCAGCCAGCCCTAGCCAACCAGCCCTAGCCAACCTCAACTTGGTCAACATTCACTGCCGTAGCACCACTTTGTTCATTAGCAATCTCAATCAGGCGGTTGAGCTGCTCTGAAGTCGGGACTTTTCCCTTGAGTACTACGAGACCACTGGTCTGAGCCACCCAAACCGTCTCAATATCTGCCACCATGGGATCTTGATCAAAGGCTTGGGCAACTCGCTTGGCTAACCCACTCTGGTCATATTCACCATTTAAGCCGACCCGCTCGGGGGGGATTTCGCCACCACTGGCGGCTTCTGGTGCAGGTGCATTCTGGGGAGCTGCTTCAGCTTTATCTCCACCACCAAAAATTCTTTGTAACCAACCCATAACTTTAATCTCCTAGTCTCTCAAAGTAGTTTTTCAGAAGCGGAATCAGAGCCTACTCGTAAGCGATCGCTTGTGAGCCAGATAGCCTGGATAAAACTCCGAAAAACGACAAAAAGCAAGTGAATCCTGACAAAAGCCATTGCATCAATTGCGTTCTCAATGCAGGATACAATAGAAGCCACCTGAGCTGAAAAATCCACTGAAAGTCTTTAGAGAAGCTTGAGTGATTGATGCTAGGCTCTGACCCCTCTGATCGCTCTGTTTTCCAATCTTAGTTCACTCGCATTGATGCGTGATAGATGTATGAAGCACACGATTTCTGTTTTGGTTGAAGATGAAGCGGGCGTGTTAAGCCGCATTTCTGGGTTGTTTTCTCGTCGTGGCTTCAATATCGAAAGTCTTGCGGTGGGACCAGCAGAGCAGATGGGCATTTCGCGGATTACCATGGTGGTGCCAGGGGATCCTGCGGAAATTGAGCAGTTGACTAAGCAACTCTACAAGCTTATTAATGTGCTAAAAGTCAACGATATTACCGAAGTTCCCTGTGTCGAGCGGGAATTGATGCTATTGAAGGTAAATGCTACTACGAGCACGCGATCGGAGGTGCTAGAACTGGCGCAAATTTTCCGAGCGAGGGTTGTGGATGTGGCGGAGGATTCGCTGACCTTGGAAGTCGTGGGAGATCCTGGGAAAATGGTGGCGATTGTCCAGGTGTTGAATAAGTTTGGGATTCGGGAAATTGCCCGGACTGGCAAGATTGCGCTAACCCGCGAGTCCGGTGTCAATACTGAGTTCCTTAAATCCCTAGAAGCCAAAGTTTAACGATTGGTGAGACCGGGATTAAATTCTTTGCCATTGCGAAATTCACCCACAATCCGTTTGCCGTCAGACAAGACCATCACCCCTCGTCCATCGGGCTTGCCACCCCGAAATTCTCCGGTATAGCTCTTGATGGTTGCCCCCGGTGGATAGGCGCAGGTTCCCCGACCCGAGAGCTGACTGCTGAAGTAATAGCCCTGGCAACGAATTCCCTTCGAGGAGAAGGTGCCTTCACCTTTTGCTTGTCCTAGGTAAAAACGTCCAGAAAACACATCGCCATTAGCAAAGACAAAGGTGCCGTTGCCATGGGGGTGTCCATCCTTCATGATTCCGGTGTAACGATCACCCTTTGCGGTGGTAAAAATGCCTTTGCCTTCCGGCTTCCCATTGCGCACTTGTCCTTCGTAGCGATCGTTGTTTTTAAACACAAACATACCCACCCCATGGGGAATGCCGTTTTTGACTTGCCCTTCATAGCGATCGTCGTTGTCGTAGACCAGTACTCCAGTACCATTTGGGAAGCCATTGCGCAGTTGTCCTTCGTAGGACTTGTAGGGATCGGGGGCTGGGTTGGACTCGTAGCTACAGATCCAGCGATCGGCTCCCCGCTGCTCGCATTTGGGTTTGATCAAGCTTTCACTCGTCTTCTGTGCCAGTGCAGGTAGGGTTACAATCGCTCCCCCCAGGCTGACGAGCAGACCCAGGCTCAAAATCCATTTGCTAAAGGTTTCTGTCAATGCCACCATGTTCCACCTCACTCTCAGATGCAGTCACTCAAATGTAATTTCAGGCGCAATTTTAGAAATAAAGTCCCAAAAACCAATTCCAGATGCAATTTCAGGGTACCCAATCTGCTCCGAAAAATTACAGAGAGACGTTAATAACCTCGCAAAATTGGATCCAGGGGTTTCTTGTCTCCTTCAGTGTACCCGCGTTGACGAATTAAATTCTTTAAATCTTGTACACGACTTTTTGGGGTGGGGTGGGAGGCGAGGAGAGCAATTTCTGCCCGTGTTTTTTGGCTGATGCGATCGAAAAAGTCTGTTGCGCCTGCAGCATGACCGTAATAGGCATTCAATAGGGTTAGCCCGACCTCATCTGCCTGTCGTTCTTGTTTTTGCGAAAATTGTGCTCGACTCAGTTCACCCACGCTAGCCGCCCCCGCTGCTGTCCAGGAAGAGGCATCGCCCCCAGTGATAATGCCGATCGCAATTTGCAGGAGCAGCACATTGCCTAAAGCTCGGAGGTGATCGCGGTTCGTGAAATGCCCTAACTCATGCCCCAGCACCATGACCAATTCATTTTCCGAAGTCGCTTGCTTGAGCAACCCATCAAACAGCAGGATGTAATTGCCGGGAACGGCCGCTGCATTGACAACGCTCTCTGGAACGTAAAGAAGCTGGAAGTCCCGCTGTTGTTCGGTGGGTAATTTCTGGTTGAGTTGCTGAATCAGTTGATTGAGGTAGGTTTGTCGTGCTTTTCCGGATGGATCCAGTTGAGCGGTGCGATCGTACTGACGAACCATGGCTTGTCCCAAGGCTTTCTCGGCACTGGGCGGAATCCACCACACGATCGCATTTACCAGCAGATTGACTAGCAAAATTGCACCCATGATGAAGCCTACCACAATCACCAATAAACGAAAGAGCTGATGATGGGAAACCTCAGGGTTGCGATCGCTATGGGTAGCAGTTCCAGGGGGGAGTTCGATCGGCATAGGGATAAATTCTAATCACTCTTGACGGGTCGGAACGTGTTGAGGAAGTTAATCAGGGGTGCCAGATGGCGAGATTGGATCCAGAGTTTTCCTTGACCTGTAAAACGGCAGACCAGACCTTCTCCCCCAAAGATCCCGGTGCGTAGACTCTTCCAGGATAAGCCGCCAATCATCTCCACGCTGTAGCTCAGACTGTCTTCAAAGGCGACAACATAGCCCGTATCTACCACATAGGATCCATTAACTGGGATTTCTAGGATCGCTCCGTAGGAACTAAACCAGAGATCACCCACCCCACTGGCTTTGACTAAAAAGAGCGACTCCCCGCTGAAGAACCCTTTAAAGCCCTGAAATTTGGTATCGAGTTCGATCGTCGGGCTACAAGCGATAAAACCGGAAGATTGTAAAAAGAGCGATCGATTGCCTTCTAGCACATAGTGCTGTACATCACCGGGCACCCCAGGGGAAATCATAATCTCACCCGGTTTGCCTACAGCCGTAAATTCACTCATAAACAGGGATTCCCCCCCGAACATGCGACCTAGGCTTTTCATCAAGCCACCCCGCATTTTGGATTCCATCTTCAGGTGGGCATCCATTGCTGCCATCGCCCCCGACTCCACCAGAATCGTTTGATTGGCTTTCAGGCGCACATTCAGGGAGGCGTAGGCAGGAGAATGTTCAATTTCGTAGGTGTAGGTCATGACCGTTCTCACAGGATTGAGGATATAGCAGAATTCAGCGAGAAGTGGGCTTAACGCGGTGGCAGTTGGCTCCCCACCATTCGCCCAAAGGCAGTGGGATTGTGGGTTTGGCAATAGACCTTCCCCCGCCCCCGAAAACGGCAGACAAAGCCTTCCCCACCGAAGAATGCCCCTATCCAGCTCTGATTTGCTTTGGAAATGGAATAATCTAGCGTCTTCTCAAAGGCGACAATATGCCCGGTATCGACCACATATTCCCCATTGACCTCGATTTCATAGATCCCGCCAAAGGCGCTGAGGAGAACTAGCCCCGAACCACTGACCGTGAGCCAGAAAATGGATTCTCCAGACAACAGGGATTTAAATCCTGTAAACCCAAGTTCAACATCGACTCCCGGTGTACTGGCTAAATAACCTGTGGATTGCACGACCAAATCTGTGCCTTTGAGGGTGTAGGGCAAAATATCCCCCATCAGCTTGGGAGCCAGGAAGAGTTCTGCTGTGTCATTGCCCGTGCGAAAGACGCTGAGAAAGAGGGATTCACCCGCGAGCATTCGTTTGAGTCCGCCTAAAATGCCACCGCCTTTGCCTTTTCGGAGTGTGGTACTGACATTGAGATGGCTACTCATGGCAACCATTGCGCCTGCTTCCGCCACCAATTCTTCATTGGGAGCGAGGTCAATCTTAGCGATCGCACTGTCAGGCTGATGCAAAATATCTAGTTTCATAATTCAGTCTATTGGCAAGTGAGATTAAGAGCGATCGGAGAGCGGTTGGAATAGGGAGAACAAGCCTGACCTGGGCAGCACTCCTGCAAAAAAGTCAAGCTAAACAATGTGCTTAAAAAGTCAGCTTGGAGCGAATGAAGCGAACCAGACCATCCACACTGCGGGATTGGAGATAGATATCCCCATGTCCCGTGAGGCGATTGACCAAGCCTTCCCCGGAGGTGACCGAACCCACCAACCCGCCTGAGAGTTTAATATTCATGGAAATGCTGGGATCGTAGGCTACTAAATGCCCAGAATCGACAATGAATTCTCCATCAATGCGTCGCTTGGTCAGACCCCCATAGGCCCCGAAGAAGACCATGCCATTGCCGCGCAGCTTCAGTTTGAATAACCCTTCCCCCGCCAGCCAACTGGAAAAACCTGCCCATTGCACTCCCGTATGAATGTTGCCAGCATGGGCGATATAGGCTCCAGGTTGGAAGCAAATTTCCTGACCTTGGAGGTTAATGAAGGTGATATCGCCGATCGTGGATTGGGTGAGGACTACTTGCAGCGGTTTTTGCGTGTTGTTGCGAAAGGTATTGACGAAGAGCGACTCGCCCCCCAGGAAATTTTTCAGTAAGGCTTGGAGCAGCCCGCCGGATAGGGAAGTGGTCATGGAGAGCGCTCCATCCATACTCGCCATGGCTCCTGCTTCGGCAACGACCTGTTCACCGGGCAGCAGGGTCAGAAAGAGTGTGGCAAACGTTGGTTTATAGCGAATGTCATACTTCACAGGTGAAACTCCTTGGTCCAAACAGCAGCGATATCCCTGGATCTCAGAATCATGATTTGGGTCGCAATTGCAATTGCAATATGGCGTTGGGATTTGACGACGATCACTGTATAACCCGATCGAGTGAGCGCCACAATTCGATCCCAACCCTTCATAGCTCTTCCTTCATCAGCTACCTCTAGAATTCCCGATCAATTGTTTTTTGTAACGAAGGAATTATTAAGGTCTTGGGGAGAAGAGTTTGGGGAGAGAAGAGTTTGGGGAGGGGGGGAGAGGGGGAGAGGGGGAATTGGCTCTGTCCCCTTCTTGTGGCATTTCCTACTATACAATTGATCCCTGGCAGCCAGATTGCTAACGACTAGTGATGATGGTTGTGGGGATGGGCATGATCACTGGTGCTGTAGGCTCCGGTTTCCGGTTGAAACGGGGCAATTTCATCCAACAAGGTCAGCCCTCGATGTTCTAGGAGGTCTCTTAGCACAGGATCCGGAGATAGACGCAGATAATTGGCTGTAATTTCCAAGGGAACGTGGCGGTTGCCGAGATGATAGGCGGCTTGGAGGAGCGCTAAAGGAAATGCAGTGTTCACGGTCATGACGGGTTCTGGTTTTGCCCGGATTTGTAGAGTTTGCCCCGTTTGAGCTTCTAGCCAGTTGCCTTCCTGGAGGATCGTCCCCCGAGGCAGTTGTAGGTAGACTGCCTGACCTTCATCGGTTGTGCAATGGAGGCGCGATCGCGTTCTTTCTTCGGCGGTGAGGGAGAGAATCCAATCGGGGGCGTGATCGGGGGCCCCTGCCAGACGGCGCACAAAAATGGAAATCACAAGGCTAAGGCTCCAGAAAGTAACACAGAATCTTCCTCCAGCTTACCGAAAACTTGGGTCTAAAGCCTCCCCGACCCAACTTCAACAGGACTCGCAATTGAGCGAATAGGGTAGGGCATACCCGAATCAACGCTTGGGGGAGAATCCCACCTCTGGGCTAGACACTGTAAGGTCTCTAGTTGAAGTGGTTTCACTGAACCAAGAATCCTTGCGCCTTTAGGACGAGGAGTGTCAACGAACTCATTCAATTCCAGCACAATATGAACGAACCCACCGCGTAGGTAAATGGAGAATTAATCCCACGAGGTTCGTTAAAATAGTTGAGTCGGCTGGCAGTGCGGTTCCTTTTTCTCTTCATTCTGGCGAACTCTTTTGATATGGCAGGTTTATTTGAGCAATTATTGACTTGGATTCAGCAGTGGGGGGCGATCGGGGTTTTAGTGTTTATTCTCAGCTATGCGATCGCCACGGTTTTGCTGATTCCAGGATCGGTGCTGACCTTGGGGGCGGGGGCGATTTTTAATGTGGTTTGGGGATCCCTCTACGTGTTTTTGGGTGCGACGCTCGGTTCTGTTGCTGCCTTTTTGATTGGACGCTATTGGGCGCGATCGTGGGTGGCTCGTCGGATTGAGGGAAATCGCCAATTCGTTGCCATTGACCATGCGATCGCCCAGGAAGGCTTCAAAATTGTGCTCCTGACCCGACTTTCTCCCCTGATTCCCTTCAGCCTGCTCAACTATGCCCTGGCGTTGACGCAAGTCTCCCTCAAAGATTACACCCTGGCAGCGACCGGCATGATTCCAGGAACCGTGATGTATGTTTACATTGGGTCATTGGCGGGGGATCTGGCGATGCATCAGGAAGTGGCGGTGCTTCAGTGGGTAATTCGGATTGTGGGTTTCTTGGCAACGGTGGCGGTGACACTCTATATCACTCGCTTGGCTAAGCAGGCTCTGAATGCGATCGTAGACCAAGACAGTGGCAGGGTTGGGCTGGAATCAGAGGAAGACAATTAAAATGTTGGTGATGATATAAATCGGATCTGTCTCGTTAATTAATGGATTTGGTATTAATCAAAAATTATCAAATCAAGTATTACATCTTGTTGATTGGGTAATAAAGCCATGAATCTAACTGAAGAACAAACCATTAGAATGGATACTGGATTGCTAAGAGGTGTACATCACGTTGCTCTGAATGTAAAAGATATGCAACGCTCCTGTGAATTCTACGGCAAACTTCTAGGATTGCATCAACTCCAAGGTGAGGAAGTGCCCAGCACGCTGAAAGATCTCGTGGCAGCAGGTAAGGTCGCTAACTTTCGCCTACCGGATGGCACGATTTTGGATCTATTTGGAGAACCGGATCTGGGACCTCCTCACGCAGACCCGACCCAACAGTTTACCCGTGCAAACCACATGGCGTTTGATATCGCTCCTGAACAGTTCGATCGGGCAGTGGCGGTACTGTTAGCAAATTCAATCCAAATCGATCATGGTCCTGTTTCTCGTCCGACGGGACGCGGGATCTATTTCTATGATCCGGATGGCTTTTTGTTGGAGATTCGGTGTGATCCGAGTGCCTAATTTTGGATTTTGGATTTTGGATTTTGTTTGCTGGGGAGATGGGGGGAACCTGGAACTTTTGCGATCGGGGAGCGGTCGGAAGGTGTGACCCGTTTTGGTAAGCGATGATGAGGTATGGTGGGCAGAGTGACTTGGGGCTGCTTTTCAGTCGTCCATGTTGGACTTGGATGGTTGGATTGATGACTGTGCCAGCCATTTTGCTAACGCTGATTATGACCAGTACCCTGCCAGCTCAGATGGCGATCGCGAGGTCTCAGGGGCTTGCCCAACGGAAATCGCCTCCCAAATTGTCTACGCCATCAACGACCTTACCTAAAGTGGTGATTGAGCAACTGCGGCAGGATGTACGGCAGTATGAACCCTATGCGCCCCGCGATGATTTTAAGATTGTTAAGGTGCAGCCCCGTGGGTTGAATAGCTGTCTAAATTTGCCTAGGTTCCAAGAAGTTTGTTCGCCCAAAACAACACAAGGCTGGCGCGTGCAGTTCACATTTAATCGCAAAACTTGGATCTACCATACCAGTCGCGATCGGGGCAGTCGCCTGAATATTGCAGAAACTATTGGCAAGCCCGCCCAAACCGCGATCGCGCAAGCCCGCCAAGATGCCGCAGCCCGCAGTCAAACGTCAGCCCAGCATTGGCAAGTGCTGGAAACGAAGCCGATCGCTTGGTCACTCTGTAGTGGAGGACCGGAAGGTCCGACCCAACCGATTCGAGGGGCGATGTGTGTGGGATCTCCGGTGTTGGGTTGGCGACTGAAACTCAAGCATGAAGGACAAACCTGGGTTTACTATGGGGTTCGTGCCGAGCAAGGGCAACAGACCGACTTTGGGCTGGATGATACGCAGAGTGTGTCCCCAAAACTGGTTCAGCAGGTCATACAGGCTACTCAGCGGGAAAGCCCAAGACCTCATCAGGGTTTCCGGCTGTTTGAAGCCCAACAAATCACTTGGCCAGACAGTTGCCTGGGGACTACGCGCACGAAACCTGCTTGCCAGCCGATCGCGGTACCAGGGTGGCGGATTGCGGTGATGGGGGCTGATTCGATGCTTTGGCAATTCCACACGGGACTGGATGGCGATGTGCGTTTCCAACAGAGCGGATCCTGGCTTCCCCCTCCCTAAATTCCTGAACCCATTGCCCGTAAAAATACGCTCGTCTAGGTGAGACCATCATGGTAAGGACTTCCTGGTTTCTTCAGATCTCCTGGAATTCTCCGAGGGCAGTCTAAAAGGTGATCGCAGAGGATAGGCACAACCTCAGTTCGTATCCTTTGCTACCATGGTGAATGCCTCAGTTTCAGTGCTCCCCCAGCCAACGGCGGTTCCGTCTCCCTTGCTGTCTCAAGAGGAGGTCAGACAGCTTTATCGGCGGTTTAAACGTGTCCATCTGATTGCCACTGCCCGCTATCTGCCCAAATTATCTACGAATGGTCTGAAGACTTCTGCGGAATTAGTGATTCATCAGGAGTTGCAATCTCTGCGGCAGATGGTCAGTTCAACAGTTCCAGACATGGCTGTAGACAGGCGATCGGCTCTACAGGAGCGATCGGAGGTGGCGGATTCCTGGCAGGTTGCCCCCCAAGTTGCAGCAAAACGAGATAACAAGCAGGTTTATTGTGCTTTCCGGCAGGCAGTTTTAACGGCTTCTGCTAATGCCCTGCGGGAACAACAGGCTGCTTCTCTGCGAAAGGCAGTGAGTATTCTGCATGTGGAGATTCATAACTTCTCGATGCAAGAATTTTTGGCAGAACTGAAGCAAGGAGTTGTGTTTACGCCGAATGTCGATCATTTGATGAAGCTGCAACAGGATGAAGCGTTTGTCAGAGCTTATCGGCAGGCAGATTATCGCGTCTGTGATAGTCAAGTGTTGCTCTACGCGTCGCGTTTTCTGGGCGTTCCGATTAAAGATAAAATTTCTGGATCTGATCTATTTCCAAAGTTCTGTGAATACCATAAGAATAATCCCAACATTCGTATCTTTTTACTGGGAGGTGCCGATGGTGTTGCCCATGCTGCGAAGGAAAGAATTAACGATCGCATTGGGCGAGAAATTATCGTAGCAGCTCATTCACCTTCCTTTGGGTTTGAGAAAAATGAGGCCGAATGTAATGCCCTCATTCAATTGATTAACCGTTCCTCGGCTAATGTGTTGGTGGTGGGGGTGGGTGCGCCCAAGCAGGAAATCTGGATTACAAACCATCGATATCGTCTGCCACGCATTGATATTTTTCTAGCCGTGGGGGCTGCGATCGATTTTGAGGCCGGCAATAAACCGCGATCGCCCCAGTGGATGAGTCGTTGGGGGGTGGAGTGGTTGCATCGGCTGTTGAGTGAACCGCAGCGTCTGTGGAAACGCTATCTGGTAGATGATTTGCCGTTTTTGGGGCTGCTGATTCAGCAAAAGATTTATCTCAGTTTAGGTATCTTGCCTACGCTGGCAGAGCGGGCAATGTCTAAAACGCGGATCAATCAGCCTCAGTAGATCCCTAGTGAACAGAAGTTGAACTCTTGCAAAAGTTCAACTTCTCGCTTCTCGAAGAGTGAGATTTGTGCTTAGCTTTGCAAGACTGGGGTCGCAGAAATGACAGTTCCCTGTTCCGCTTCTTGCAATTGGGTTTCAATTTGCGATCGCACGAGTTTGCGATATTCGATGAAATGTTCTGCATGGGCACAGGTTGTCAGATATTGAGTCCAAACCGCTGGATTTTGCTGCAGAATGCCCCACAGATGGTGCCAGAACATCCACCTTGTCTCCCGTTTGATGCCTTGTCGCCAAATCAGCGTAAACAGGGCGCGAATTTCAACACCGCTGAGCATCTTGAACTTTTCCTGGTGAGTCGGAGGAGCCATGATCAGAAAATGCCGATAGACGCGATCGAGAAACCGCTTCGGTTCATACAGCGTGACAAATGCCTGGATATATTCCTGGGCAATATCGCCAATCGGACGGGTGGGGATAAAATTCATCAGCATCATCTGGTTACCATCGCTGTTGTGGTTCACCAGTCGCCCTTCTTTTTCTAGGCGATGCCAGAGTGCGGTATTGGGCAACGCTTGCAACACACCAAACATCGCTGTGGGAATTGCTGTCTGTTCCACAAATTGAATAATGCGATCGCCCGCACCCTTCCGTTCCCCATCAAAACCGATGATGAATCCAGCCATAATTCGCAGACCTGCCCGATTAATGGCTTGCACTTCTTCTACTAAAGAGTGACGGGTATTTTGATACTTCTGCGTCAATTGTAAACTATCGGTATCGGGTGTTTCAATGCCTAGGAAGACTGCATTGAAGTTCGACTCCACCATCATCTGCATCAACTCTGCATCCTGAGCCAAATCCAGCGATGCTTCGGTGTGGAAATGGAAGGGATAATCATGTTCAACCATCCAAGTTTTCAGAGCTTTTAGCAATAACTTGACATTGCGTTTATTACCGATAAAGTTATCGTCCACCATGAAAACACTGCGCCGCCACCCTAATTCATAGAGAAATTGTAATTCTTTTAATAACTGTTCTGGTGTCTTAGTTCTTGGCTTCCGCCCGTAGAGAACAATAATATCGCAGAATTCACACTGGAAAGGGCAACCCCGTGAAAACTGCACCGACATGGAATCGTAGCTATCCAAGTCTAGCAAATCATACCGCGGAACAGGTGTAATTGTCACATCTGGTTTTTCTCCATTGGGTGCGCGAAATGTCCCACTCCGATCGCCCCGTTCCAAGGCTTCTACAAACATCGGTAGCGTAATTTCCCCTTCATCCAACACCAGGTAATCAGCGCCCGCCGCGATCGCATCTTCCGGCATCGAAGTTGGATAGGGACCTCCTACGGCAACGGGTTTGCCCAACTGTTTGGCTTTTTGAATTTGGGTGAAAAAGTCAGGTTTTTGGACAATCATGGCAGACACAATCACTAACTCTGCCCATTCCCATTCGGCTGCCGTCACTTCACGAATATTGCAGTCTACCAGCTTAAATTCCCAAGTCTGCGGCAAGATTGCAGCCACCGTTACCAGCCCCAAGGGAGGTAAGAGAACCTTGCGATCGACCAACTCTAGAATCTTCTCAAATGACCAAAAGGTTTTAGGGAATTGAGGATAAATCAGCAACGCTCGCATGTTCGTACCTCGAAAAGTACAATTATCTTACCGTATTTTTGCAGAGCCTGGGAAATCTAGACTGCGGGTGAGGTGAGGGTTGTTAGGAAGACGATCGATCGCATCATCCCCCATCCATCTAAAAAGCTGCTGAAGCATCTAGGTAGCAGGATTTTGACCAATCCAAGCAATGCTACCCAAATGACAAGATTGGGTGAATTTTAGTGGCTTTCAGTAGAAGTACGCCTGCTCTGTCCCCATCCAGCTATAGACAATACTCTGGGAAAGGATAACTGGAGTCATCTGGAGTCACCCTATGTCGATCGATCAAGTAGGCAATTCCCTCAGCAGTGCCACGCTCATTTCAGTCCCTAAAGGCTCATTTCAAGGCACTTGGTCAGAACGGGTTGACGGCTTAGATCTGAATGACTACTACCAATTTAGCTTGTCCGGTCGAAGTAGCTTGAGTGTGGGTGCTCATGCTCTATCCGGTAATATTAGACTGAATCTATTAACTCAAAGTGGAGCACTGCTTCAATCAAGCGATAACCCTTCCACGATATCGGAACTCATTACATCAACACTAGAAGCGGGTACTTATTATCTACAAGTCTCGCCGAGTGAGACCCTTGCAGGGGGTGATTATCAGATTTTATTTGAAACCCGTAGCAACCCTCAGCCTGATCTGATTTGGCGGCATAACCTCTATGGTGCAAATACGACTTGGCAGATGAATGGGGGAACGATCGCAGGGAGCAGTGATCTTCTGACGGTTGCTGATGGGAATTGGCAAATTGCTGGGGTTGGTGATTTCAACGCTGATGGGCATACCGATTATCTGTGGCGGCATAATCTGTGGGGTGCCAATGTTATATGGCAAATGCAAGGGAATACGATCGCAGCGACCCATACCCTGATGACTGTAGATACGGGTTGGCAGATTCACTTAGCCGCCGATTTAAATAATGATGGTAAAAGTGATATTTTCTGGCAACATCACACCGGGCTGAATGTTGTCTGGTATATGGATGGTGGGACTCTAATCAGCACAGATAGTTTGCTGACCATTAGCGATCGCAATTGGAAATTAGAAGCAGCGGGAGATTTCAACGCGGATGGTAAAACAGATTTAGCTTGGCGCAACTATGCCACCGGAGATAATGTGATCTGGGGCATGAATGGTAAGAATATCATTGCTGAACTAAGACCGTTGGCAGTTAGGGATGTGAACTGGCAATTGGTTGGCGCAGGTGATTTTAATGGCGATGGGAAGTCCGATTTCGTTTGGCGACATAGCACAGGTGCCAATGTTGTCTGGCAAATGGATCGCGGCTCGATTATCGGACAAATGACCCTGATGAATGTGGCTGATCCCAATTGGAAAGTGGTTGGGATTGGTACTCGGTTTGCCGCACCTAACCCGACCGATCTGCCAGGAAGTTCTGCCAGTAGTGCATTTAACCTAGGTGACTTCAGTCGGCTAGATAGCAATTTGGGTAACGGAACTGTGAGTCTGCGCGATCGCCTGGGTGGAAGCGATTCGGAAGATTATTACCGGTTCACACTGAATGCTTCGTCTGTTGTCAACTTTAATCTCAGCAATTTGAGTGCGGATGCCAATTTACAACTTCTGACGGAGAGTGTGATATTTCAAGGGGTACCGCTACCACCTGGGACGATCGCCACTTCCAACAATACGGGAACCACTTCTGAGACAATTACTCGCACATTAGGTGCTGGAACCTACTATATTCGAGTCTTTCAGGGGGGAGGAGAAACTGGTTATTCTTTGGGCATCAGTGCAGCACCTGCAAAACTGCAAGTCACAAATCCCAATCTCAACCAAACAGTACAACCCGGTACAAATCTGAACCTTACCTGGACCGATAATTTGCCGGAAGATGTCAAGTTAGAGCTATTTCAAGACAATACATTGGTCACCACGATCGCCACTTCTATCCCCAGCGCTGGTAATTACGCTTGGCTCATCCCCAATACCCTTGCTGCAGCTAGCAACTATCGAATCAAGATTAGTAGCACAGTGCAGAGTGCAGTTTTTGATTTTAGTGACCAAAGTTTTGCGATCGCGCCTACCCTACAATTTACCGCACCGGGCGTGAACCAGTCTCTGCGCGCAGGTGTGAACTATTCCCTGACTTGGCAGGATAGCCTATCGGAAAATGTCAAACTGGATCTGTACAAAGATGGACAGTTCTATACGACAATTATCAGCTCAACGGCGAGTGATGGGGAATATAGCTGGATGCCAGGGGAGACTTTCCTGGTGGGAAGTGGCTATCAAATCCGCATTGCTAGTGTGAATAACAATAGTACTTTCGCTTGGAGCAACGCATTTTCGATCGCTCCTGCTATTTACAAATACCAATTCACCCATTTCTATAACGGGCAAAATAACACTGCAGACTATTACACAGGTTGGGTCTATGGTGAAAAAGGGAAATACAGCGTTGGCAGTTGGCTAGATCCTTATAGTAGCAACAATGACATGGCAGTCAACGGTCGCTATCAGATCACCGCAGGGCAATGGGATGTGAATGCAGCCGCTACGCAACTGGGGCAGGTCTTTGTCGATCGCTACTACGACCAAGAAGTGCAACGGAACTATGCGCCCCGGTTATTTAGCCAAAATCGGGCATCTGGAGCAAATTATCTGGGTAGTGAGTCTGACAGCATTGATCTAGGCATTGGTACTGCTGCAAATCAATATAACGACTTTGGCAACGATCGCTTCAGTTTTGATACCTGGGTGGATGCGATCGAGCAGCAGTACCAACTCCATGCTGCTAAATTGGGGCAACCCACTGGGGCAAACTACGGCAAGGCGGCAACCTCTGCCTGGGGCACGCAGGGATATTACAGGGTCTACACCAGCACCTCCCAAAATGATGGCAGCATTAACTGGAGCACCAAAGCAGGCGCGATCACGACTTTAAAAGAAATGGCAGGTTTCTATCATTCGATTGGCGGTTCTGGCAGTTGGCTGGGCTTTGCTTTGAAGAATCAAGTTGCCTGGGGTAGCGGCGTGCGGCAGGATTTTGAAGGAGGCTACCTCTACTTTGATGGACAAACCACCCGAGGGTATCGCTATGATGAAGCCCCTGTGTTTAAGTACAATTTCACCTATTATTACAATGGGAATGACACAACTGCCGATTACTACACAGGTTGGGTCTATGGTGATGAAGGCAAATACGCTGCAGGAAGCTGGATTGATCCCATTACAACGCCCAATGAAACGGGGCTGAACGGACGCTATCGCATTCATTCTGCCACCTATTTTGGCAATAGCAAAGATGTGGGGGCTGAACGGGGTAAGGTATTGATCGATCGCTACTATGATGTCGATTCTAGCAATCAGTCCTACGCAACCCATAACTTCACACGTAACCTAGCATCTGGGACTAATTTCCTGGGGGCTGAAAGCGATTACATCAATGGCTATTTTGGTGATGCTGATTATGATCTCAAGGGAGAGGCTGGGGAATTTGATGCCCTACCAGATTTACGCGGTAAAACCTTTGATGTGGTACAGACCCAGCTTTTCGCCGGAAATCAAGTCCAAATCAATTTCAGCGTGGATAATCTCCATCGCATGAGGGTGAATCCTTTCCAGGTGTCTTTCTATCTCTCTTCAGATACCAGTTTCACTAGTAGCGATTATCTCTTAGGCAGTGGTGAGATTTCTGGGTTAGGGGGTGCGATAACTAGCAATCTATTTAGCATTAGTTTCTCATTGCCAGACACGATGCATAGTTTTTGGAAGGGGAATGGAACTTACTATATCGGAGTTCTGATCGACTCTAGCAATGCGATCGTAGAAACGCTGGAAAGCAACAATTCTCACCAAGGCAAAGAGCTGGATTGGGATTCCTTGAATGTCACCCTGGATTGGTTTGAAGGCAATTTGCAAGACACTGAGGTGAAACTCGCTGCTCGATCGCGGTATACCGATGGTTTGCTCGATCGCAATGATATGATCAGCATTTTGCGAGAAGCCAAGGATAATAGTATTGTCGATGCGATCGAGATCTCAGACTTTAACAAACTTCTGAATCACTACTTCACGCTCAATAATGATACAGTCAGCAAACAGTATGAGTATGTTCATAATTTGACCCATAAGATTGTCAATGGTGACCTAGCCAATGCACGCTATCAAGGATTTGGGTTAGGGAATTTGCAAGCAGGCAGTAGTGCAGATCATCTAGAGAAATTGATCGCGAAATGGTTTTTGGGTAGTGATCGTCCAGATTCACGAAGTGAGCCAGATGGGAATAATTTAAGTGTCGTCTATGGGTATGAACGAGTTAGTGGTTCGCTATTTCAAAATGGCATCAGTTACCAAGATATTCGTCAAGGAGGTGTCGGAGATTGTTATTTCTTAGCTGGTCTTGCAGCCGTTGCTCTGCGGTTACCAAGTGCTATTGAGAACATGTTTATTGATAATCAGGATGATACTTGGACAGTCAGATTCTACAGACATGATACAGGAAAATCAGAATATGTCACGGTTGATCGGTATTTGCCAGTCAATCCTCAAGGACGTGAATTATGGAATCTGCCCTATGCAAAAGTGGGTGGAGTTTATACCAATCTCGGTAATGAACTATGGGTTGCTTTAGCGGAGAAAGCTTATGTGCAGCTAAATGAATCAGGATGGTCACGACCTTACATTGATGCACCTCGCACAAATGCATATCAGTCAATCTCTAACGGTAACTCTGGCTTCGCAGTACGACATATTACCAATCTTGTAACCAGCTATGGTGGTCGGGATTGGAGTCAATTGATCGATGGATTTAATCGAGGAGGAATGGTATTATTTGGCTCATATGAAGCTAGGGATTTAATTTATGCAGGTATGAAGCAAGTTGTTCCTACTCATGTCTATACAATGGTTGACTATAATCCAGTTACACAAAAAATCAAATTATTCAACCCTTGGGGTAACATCGGCACTCAAGCACATTACTATGACTGGGATATGGATAAAATTCCAGAACCCGGTGAAGAAATGCCAGTATTCCTAGAAATGACTGCACAGGAAGTGTCGCGTGCTTTCAGGGATGGGATACTTCAGACATTAAGTTGATTTAAGTCATTAATTCTATTAATGTCTAGTACCTTGAACTACAGTTTCTGCGTGAATTAGGGGACTTTTCATACATCCCGATCGCCCTTCAAAACAGCGATCGGGGGTATTTGTATTTAGGCACATCTGCACAATTCTCAATCAAGCTCCAACAATCTGAAAATAGAGACACCAGAACAGCAAATATCTCAATCATCAACTTCAGCACAATTCCCTTTTAGATCTGGTATGATCACACCGAGCTGATAAAATCCCCAAGGCTAAAGCATTACCTCTGTTAGCGTAGAGGCAGTTTATCCAAAGCGGTTGTAGCGATCAACTTTGGATAAACCGGAACCCCACTCAGTCTGAATTCCTATATCGCCAAGCAATCATGTCTTCAAGCCACTCCACTGCAAATCTCCAGCTTGAAACACAATCTCAAAGTTTTGGAGGCACGATCGCCTTCTATCGGCATTGGTCAGACTGCTGTCAATGCCAGATGAAGTTTTCTCTCTATCTGCCCCCCCAAGCCCAACATCAGCCTGTTCCAGTCTTGTATTTTCTCTCCGGATTAACCTGCACCGCAGAGAACTTCACCACCAAAGCCGGAGCACAGCAATTTGCCGCAGCACTCGGGCTTGCGATCGTTGCCCCCGATACCAGTCCTAGAGGCGAGCAGGTGCCAGATGATGCAGGTTGGGATTTTGGGCAAGGGGCGGGCTTTTATGTGGATGCGACGGAACCGCCTTGGCAGCAGCACTATCGCATGTATAGCTACGTCACCCAGGAATTGCCGCACCTGGTGCAAACTCACTTTCCCCTCCGTGGCGATCGCCAGGGCATTTGTGGTCACTCTATGGGCGGACATGGCGCCTTAGTCTGTGCTTTGCGCAATCCCCAGCAATATCGTTCCGTCTCTGCCTTTGCCCCGATCGCCGCGCCAATGCAATCGCCCTGGGGACAACAAGCCTTCCGGCGCTACCTGGGTGAAGATCCAACCCCTTGGCAAGCTTATGACGCAAGCGAATTAGTGCAGCGATCGCCCTTTCCCGGAGAAATCCTCATTGATCAAGGTAGCGAAGATTCTTTTCTCACCGATCACCTCAAACCCGACCTATTTGTTGCTGCCTGCCAGCGATCGCGCCAAGCACTCAATTTCCGAATGCAGCCCGGTTACGATCACAGCTACTATTTCATTGCCACCTTCATCGGCGATCACCTGCGGCATCATGCCCAAGTTTTAACGCAATCCTAAACCTTACTTCAAGACCCGTTGCATACTGGACTTTGCCTAAAGGCGATCGCTCAAGACCTTGTCCAAAGACCTGATCCACTGGAATGCATCCCACTCACCTTCAATTTCCTGGCAGTAACCGTTCATTGCTCGGGTTTCTACTGTAACAGCAGTGAGAGAAATTTGGGGTGCCAAGATGCATCCAGCTTACATCAATTGATCAGCCTAGGGTTTCCACTTGGGCACCATATTCGTGGTTCCCGCATAAACTGCTAAGCTGCCTAACTCATCTTCAATCCGCAACAGGCGATTGTATTTAGCTACCCGCTCGCTTCGGCTGAGAGATCCTGTTTTAATTTGTCCAGCTCGCGTTGCCACTGCAAGATCCGCGATCGTTGTATCTTCCGTTTCGCCAGAACGGTGACTGATGATTGAGCGGAAGCCATTTCGGGCACCCAAATCAATTGCCTGCAAGGTTTCCGTTAGTGAGCCAATTTGGTTCAGTTTAATCAGAATTGAATTGCCCGCTTTGGAATCAATTCCTTGCTGCAAGCGTTTCACATTGGTGACAAACAGGTCATCCCCCACGAGTTGAATGTGATCGCCAATCTTCTCCGTTAGAATTTTCCAATTCTCCCAATCTTCTTCCTGCAAGCCATCCTCAATGGAAATAATTGGATATTCCCGTGTCAGTTTTGCCAGGTACTCGATCGTCTCTGCCGGAGAATGGGCTTTGCCATCAAACACATATTGCCCATCTTGATAGAATTCACTGGAAGCTACATCCAGCGCGATCGCCACCTGTTCACCTGGTTTGTAGCCTGCTTTGTCGATCGCCGTCATCAACAGATCCAAAGCGGCTTGGTTGGAGGCTAAGTTGGGGGCAAAACCGCCTTCATCGCCCACACCCGTCAATAGACCTTGCTCCTTCAGTACCTTACTCAGGGCATGGAACACTTCGGCTCCCCAACGCAGTGCTTCCCGGAAACTGGGTGCCCCCACTGGCACGATCATGAATTCTTGGAAATCCACGTTATTGTCAGCATGGGCCCCACCATTGATCACATTCATCAACGGCACCGGCAGTAGATTTGCTAGGGGACCTCCCAAGTAGCGATAGAGGGGTAAACCCAACCCAGCCGCCGCCGCTTTTGCCGTTGCCAGCGAGACAGCTAGGATTGCATTCGCACCCACATTTTTCTTGTTTTCCGATTCATCCAGGTCAATCATCAAACGATCGATCAACTCTTGATTCACCGCATCTTCGCCAATTAACTCGGGGGTGATAATTGTGTCAATATTTTCCACCGCTTGCAACACCCCGTTGCCACCATAGCGGCTAGCATCCTTATCCCGCAGTTCATGGGCTTCAAAGGTTCCGGTCGAAGCTCCACTGGGGACTTGGGCTAACCCCATCGCACCACTGATTAGGTGAACCTCAGCTTCTACCGTAGGACGACCCCGCGAGTCAAGAATTTCACGGGCAACAATCGACTCGATCGCGGTATCGGACGCATCAAACATAAAACTGAACCCCTTTGAACTCAGAGAATAATTTCGGGTAGGGACAGGACGAAACTTAGCATTAGAAGAAATGCCATCGCTTAGAATACGACTTAATGGTATTGATGTGAAGAATCGTGGCACTGTGTCGAGGCAGATTCGTTGTGAAAGTCAAAATTCTGTAGGAATTTGTCAGAAAACTCAACTAAAAACTTAACTAGGAGGAAGGACTCAATGCGTCTTTTGCACACAATGTTACGAGTTGGTGACCTAGAGCGATCGCTCAAGTTCTACTGCGAGGTGCTTGGGATGAAGCTGCTGCGGCAAAAAGATTACCCCGGTGGCGAGTTTACCCTAGCCTTTGTGGGCTATGGCGAAGAAGCTGATCACACAGTCCTGGAACTGACTTACAACTGGGGTAAAGCGATTTACACCCTAGGCGATGCCTACGGTCACATTGCCATTGGTGTGGAGGATATCTATCAAACCTGTGAGGCGATTAAAGCTCAGGGCGGCAACGTCACCCGTGAACCGGGACCGATGAAACATGGTTCCACGGTCATTGCCTTCGTCGAAGATCCGGATGGCTACAAAGTTGAACTCATCCAACTGAAAGCCCAAGCAACAGCCGATGCGGGTGCGATCGCTCCGGCGACTGTGTCAGGATCCTAGACAGGATTAGGCATGGTGGAAGGGGATGACCAACAGGGGCAATAGACCCAGCCAGCTCCAGATCCAAGGCTGCCAAGTTGCTAGGGGGGTTAATCCAGAGGGGAGTTGCGTATCATCCACGATCGCATCCCCTTCCAAGAGGGCATCAATTCGCTCATCTAAGCGATCGACTAAAGTGTCTGTCGTTAAACCCACCGCAAAATTGGATGCTGCAACAAAATTGGATGCTGCAACATTGTCAGAAAAGGTCTCGTCAGAAAAGGTCTCTACCCTTTGGGCAGCCTGCACCAGTGTCAGTAAGGCTTCGGCTAGCAGGAGGGGATCGATCGTTTGCCTTGCCCAGCGATCGGCCCGGATTTCCCGCAGGAGGAGCAGTTCTTGCCAGAGCAGTTGGCTATGGGGCAACCAAGCCGTTAAGCGCCGCAACCAACCAAACCAGAAAAACCAAAAGGTATCGTGAAAATAGTCATGGGCTTGTTCATGGCGCAAGACTGCCTGTAAATGTGGTTCATCCAACGTGGCTAGCAACCCTTGACTCACCACCAAGGTCGGTTTCCAGAAGCCCATCTGGGCGACGAAGGGCAGCGATATATTCAACAGGCGTGCCGGATAGGGATGCTGTTCGTTTTGCAGCGTTGTTTGAAGTTCCAATTGCGGCTGTTGGTGAAGGGTCGCCAGCGTGGACTGGGCTGCCAATGCTCGTTCCACAGCGATCGCGATCGCCACACCAACAAACCCAATCGCTAACCCATAGGTCACAATGCCTTCGCAATGATGCACCATATTGCCCTGCGGTCCCATCCACACAATGGCGATCGCGCTACTCAGCAGCAGCATGGGCGGCAGCAAAAAGCTAAACAAAGCGTTCCACCAACGAGACTGCCAAGAAGCCAGGGGGGCGGGATGCCACAGCAGGCGTAGGCAAACCGCGATCGTCACCACAATGGCTAACAGCAATCCATGCATGGGCTATGACTCCTGAGCTGGGTGATGGTTAGCAGAGAGAGCCTGGGCTTGTCTTAAATCTCGGTCTACTTTTAAATCTCGTAGTCGTTGGGCGATCGCATCCAGCTTATCCAAGCTGCTCTGCTCCATCTGATCAGCA
>JAYKGX010000177.1:0-3898 GCA_035285565.1 Synechococcales cyanobacterium | reverse complement strand
TTCTTCTAATTTGGGATCCATTCTTCATCTAAAATCTGTTGCAAAGACCATTCGCAGACAGTGGGAAATTGATGTGTGGGGATTCCTGTTTCTTGGCTGGCGATGTGAACAGTATCCTGATAACTTTCTGCAAAGACTTCTGTTAAATAGGGTTTGAGACTGGGACTCTCTTTTAAGGATTTGCGAATCCGAATGCGATGCTCTGCAATAGAACCCCTCCAGCTTCCCGATCGCTGTTCTAATTGATATTGCCACTCCAACAGATGCATCAAAATGATTCGTAAATTACTTTCGATCGACCGCTTTTCACTGCGCCCCATATCTTCCATTTCTTCAATTAAATTGAATAAATCCAGTCGATCAAAGAATTTTTGACCTAAATGATGGGCAGTTTCTTCTAGCCAACGAACATAATCTTGCTCGTAGAGGGTTTGATCACTCGGGTTGGGAGGGCGGGCGGGATGAGTCATAGTAAAAGATGAAGAGTTGCAGTTTCATTATGCCGGATCAGCCGAGACTTTGGTAGATCCGCTGAGCAATTTCGATCCCCAGTCGATCGCCTTTCATGCTGGGGGTCAGCGGTAACGGACTCCCCCGTAAGCGATCGACTTCGCGCCCTTGTGGGATCTGGGTTGGCAAGCCTTGCTCCTGAAATAAACGCGTTAATTCTGCTTGAATCACCTGCCCTAAGCGATCGCGATCGGGAACCGCAATTCCCTGGATCACCAAATGGTCGATCTGTAAATGAATGGCTTGGGGTGGGGTTGATTGTTGCGGTCTTTGAGGGTCTATTGCAGTAGGAGAGGTGGACAGGTAGAGACCGTCCGCTGAACCGTCTGTAGGGTAAGGTTGGGTCATAACGGATTCCCCCATTGGTCAATCCAACCCGCGATCGTGGCACCATTTGAGGTTTTACTGATCCATCCCGTTGTTTCTGCTTCTGTTAGCGTTTGTTCTAGTTTGATATATTCTGTCTGCGCCGATCGCAATAGATGTTCCATTTTCAGCGCAGACCCATGATCAGCCGCTAAGAACGCCGCATTGAGCGCAATATTGCGGATATTTCCCCCAGTGACATGTAGTTGGGCTAATTTCGTAAAGTCTAGATCTTCCGTTGGCAATTTGGTTGGGAAAATGCGTTGCCAAATTTCCTGACGTTGTTGTGCATCGGGGAAGGGAAACTGCACGACAAAGCGCAATCGTCGCAGAAAAGCGGGATCGATCGAACTCCGTAAATTGCTTGTCAAAACAGCTAAGCCGCGATAGGCTTCCATGCGCTGCAGTAAATAACTGACTTCAATATTGGCGTAGCGATCGTGACTATCCTTGACCTCGCTACGTTTGCCAAATAATGCATCGGCTTCATCAAACAACAAAATTGCACCACTACTTTCCGCCGCTTCAAAAACTAACCGTAAATTCTTTTCCGTTTCACCAATGTATTTACTCACCACTTGGCTCAAGTCAATCCGGTAGAGATCGAGATTCAGTTCATTGGCGAGGACTTCGGCTGCCATGGTTTTTCCGGTACCGCTGGCTCCTGCAAAGAGAGCACTAATTCCCAGACCGTTGGCTCCCCGAACGGCAAATTCCCACTTGTCATACACTTGCGATCGCTGACGAACCTGAGCCACAATTTCCCATAGCATTTGCATTTGTGATTCGGGTAATACTAATTCATTCCAACTTGCTTTAGCAGTAATGCGTTGTGCTAAATCATCCAAACGCGTTCGAGCTTGATCCCGACAGCTTTGCCATAGTAGATCAAAGGTATCGACACTCTGATGAATAGAGGCAAGTTTTTCTTGTTTGATGCCTGCAATTAAACAACTACTTTGAATGGATTCTGCACTGAGGTCAAACTGAGAAGTTAGAATTTCCAATTGTCCATTTAAATCGATCGCTTTTTCACCCAATGCCCAATGCCAAATCTGTTGTTGTTCTACTGTTGTGGGCTTAGCAACATCTAGGCGAACTTGAGCACGATGCTGGAGCAGGATAGGTTCTCGTAGGGCTAAGATCACTAAACTTTGCACACGATGTAGCCAAGCCATGGCCTGAGGAACTGGATCGCGATCGTCAATTTCCACCAAAAGCGCACTGCGTCCGAGGATTGCTTCTCGTTCCCATAATCGTGCTAGACTTTCTCGTTCTTGTAAATTGCTGGGAATATCACTCGCACTCAGCCGATGCAGATTAAATCCCAGTTCCTGACAAGTGATCGCTGCGATCGTTTCTTTCGCGTCTTGCCCCGTGCCACAGAGCTGAATGATGGGAGGTGTCTCCTGTTGCCAGAGTTCGATGATTTGTTTTACGAGCGCAATGTGGGAGGGGGGGAGCGGCATTTTAGGGGCGATCGGAGTCATAAATCCCCGCAGGCGATCGTCGAGATAATTCACCCCATTGAGAAAGTGTAAAATCCGTTCATCAATCCGCAGACGACTCTGGGTCAAACTCTCTGGAGATACTATTTCGATCAAGCGCCAATGCCGCAGGGGATGGGCAGGTGTTATAGCCGTCCAATGGGCTTCGGGGAATACCGCCAGGGCAAGACTAAAGGTGGCATAGGTCAAATTGGAATTACCCTGGGCCGTGCCACAGAGTTGGGCGATCGCACCACTCAATTCCACACCCGCACAAAGTAGCAAGAGATCTCGTTCAAAATGGCTTAATTGAAAGATGTCACAGAGAGATTGTAACGCGCTGGTTTCGGCAGTTTGAGGGGGCTTCCAGGATGGTGCTGGTGAATTAAATATCCCAAATTTCTTGCCTTGCAAGCGATCGCAAAATTGTTGTAATAGCTGTTGAATATGAGCTAGCGATTGCTGTAGGATATCTTGATTTAATGTTTGCCAATCAGAATTTAAATTCATGTTGCCACCTGAAGTTTATGAGATTACAATATTCGGTGTACCTGTAAATTGATTGTAATTGGGACTTTCTGGTTGACTGTCAACATCCAAGGGACTGTCAGCTCCGTCAATCTGAACTCGTACTAAATAAGTTCCCGCAGGAAGGCTAGCAGAAATGGGAATGACTAAAACATTGCTATCCTGCGATCGCGGTGCGGCTTCAAAGGAATAGGCGCGGGTGCCCTGCCACTCATTTAGCAACAACAAAACTCGCTGCGACTGCCCCACCACCGGACTCAGAGCGATCGTCACGTTGCGAATTTGTCGTCCACCGGATTCGATCTGCATCGGGGAAACTTGGATTTGATAGCGATTCCCACTGTCGCGTAGAATGCGCGGTCGCAACACAAACGCTGCCATATTCGACTCAAAACCCCGATGGGGATCTCCAGGTGTCCCGAGGACTAAATCATGAATTACTTGAATGGGCTGAACTCCTGCGCGTAAGGTATTGACCACCGTTGGTTCTAAGGTGGCTAAGGGAATTTGAATTTGAGTTTCTGCGATCGCTCTTGTATTTAATGGAATATTCGTCGCACCAATCTGGACTCGGGTGGCATCCGCTTGTAGGCGTTGTCCTTTAATAATTAAGGTTTTATCTAAGGTGATGGGTTGGCGATCGCCTTCACTCGATTCCACTGTTTCAATAATGGGTTGCTCAAACGGAGTGATGTAAACATTCCGCTGAAGCACAGGCAATGCAGATTTGGTCGATCGCTTCATTTCCAGCAACACTACAGAAACTTGATAGAGTGCGGAAGGACGATAGGGGGTTTGTAATGCAGACCAAAACCGTGAAATTTCCTCTAAAGTCATCACTTGGGGCGAAATTTTGATTTGTTCAACCTGATCAGCCAAGTCTGAAGTTGCTAGTGCTCGTTCTGAAGCGCGGTTGGAGGTGGCTAAATTTCTCAGAACATTGCGGATCGCATCGCGGGAAAGTACAGGGGTTTCATGTAAGAGTAACATTGCATATCCCAACATGA
>JAYKGX010000176.1:0-8435 GCA_035285565.1 Synechococcales cyanobacterium | reverse complement strand
TTACTTTGAAGGATGATCAGAATGCTGTGGGTGAATCTTGGCGCGATCGACGTAAAGCGATCGACCTAATGAAGTAGTCAACCTAATCAAATCGTCAACCTAATGAAGTAATCAACCGATCGAGGTGTAAAACCATACGCAATGGCAAATAGGATTCAATCAAAATAAATTTTGTCTAAAAATAATGCCAGACGAGATTTGTATCTGTTAGCTATAGGGAAGTTGATTAGGAATTCCATGGGTCAGCAATTTCGGTTTAAGTCCCGCCGAGGGTCTTCTAAGGTGCGCAGTGCTGAAACACAGTGGTTGGGTACCTTCTTCTGCCGCATTTGTGGGGTGATTGCTGTGGGTTGGCTGCTGTCTTCCCTGCGATCGCCCTCCTCTGCCCCCCTGTTTCAAAGCATTGGATCCACAATTCTGCCGTCGAGGAGTGATCAACCTGCCCCATTAGATTTTGCTGCCCCACCTGTCGCCCCCTTACCAGAGGAAATTCAACTCGATCGGGACCTGCGTCGCACCGGAAGCCCTCGTCCCATTTCCGTGACTTGGCGGCAAGTTTCAGGAGTGCCGGTCTATATCACCCGGATTGATTTGCAAGATCCAGCAACCTTCATCAGCATTGGACTGGCGAACCGGGCTAAAACGGCCAATAGTCCGCGATCGACCCGAGGGGATGAAGCCTTTGTCGGTCTGGTGCGTCATCACCGAGCCGCTTTGACCCTGAGTGGCACCTTTTTCAGCATGGATCGGCAAAAACGGGTCATGGGCAATATGGTGGCTGCAGGGCAGTTTCTGAAATACAGTCCCTGGGAAAATTACGGCACGACCCTTGGCTTACGGGCTGGGAATCGTCCAGAAATGACGACAGCTCGGGTGCAAGGGAAGCCTCAATGGCAACATCATTGGTTTTCGCTGACGGCCGGGCCTCGGTTGCTCTGGCAGGGCAAGATTCAGATTAATCCCAAACGGGAAGGTTTTACCGATCCAGCGGTAATGGGGGTGGCGTTGCGATCGGCAATCGGATTTCCCAAATCGGGACAGACCCTCCTGCATGTGACCTTTCTCAAACCCATTTCGTTGCAACAAGAAGCTCAGATCATGCGCGATCTGGGCTGCTATGAGGCGATGAATCTGGATGGGGGTACCTCCGTGGCGATCGCTCGGGGCAATCGCATTCTCAAATCGGCAGGGCGGGAACTGACCAATGTGATCACGGTGTACGATGTCAATTATCCAGCGCCTAAGGATCTGCGGCTGTCTTGGTATGCCTTTCAGAACCAGCAGGAGAATTTTGCTCGGAAATGAGGGGTATTGAGTTGCTAATCCCGCTGCCAATCCCGCTGCCAATCCCTTAGAGTAGGGCTGCTGAGCGATCGGCTAAGGGCGATCGTTCTCCTTTTTGCATGGTGATATGTCCGGCGATCGCTTCGTTTTTGAACCGCTCCACCACGTAGGTCAAGCCATTACTCGCCGCATCCACGTAGGGATTATCAATTTGCTCGGGGTCGCCTGTGAGGATGATCTTGGTGCCTTCCCCCGCCCGTGTCAGGATGGTTTTCACTTCATGGGGGGTGAGGTTTTGGGCTTCATCCACAATGAAATACTGTTGAGGCAAGGTGCGCCCCCGAATATAGGTCAACGGTTCAATCTGCAGCAGCCCCCGCTCGATTAGCTCTTCATGACCGCGTCGCCAATGGGCCGGCTTATTTTGCGTGTTGCCATCATGCCCAAAAATCAGGTCAAAGTTATCGTAGAGCGGCTGCATCCAGGGATTCAGTTTTTCGCTAATTTCCCCCGGTAGATAGCCAATATCTCGCCCCATGGGCACCACCGGACGCGAAATCAAGAGCCGACTAAATTTTCGCTCATCCGCCACTTTAAACAGTCCGGCGGCGATCGCTAGGAGCGTTTTCCCAGTCCCGGCTTTCCCCACTAAGGTGACTAATTGGATCGAATCGCGCATTAACAGCTCTAGGGCAAAGCTCTGCTCTCGGTTGCGGGGTTGAATCCGGGAAATGCCGCCGTAGGGAAGTTTGGTGAGGGGTTGGAGTCTTTTGGTCACCGGATCTGCGATCGCCAAAGCGGTGTGGGCAGGGTTGAGCTGATTCACCAGGGTGACCGTTTGGTTCGGACAGAATTCTCCTGAAAAATTAATTCCACCCTCTTTGAACAGTTGACTAATGACCTCAGCATCCACCAACCACTCTGAGGTCCCAGTATAGAGTTCTGAGAGGTCTACTTTGTCGGTTTCGTAGTCTTGGGCGATCAATCCCAGGGCATCCGCTTTGATCCGTAGATTAGTATCTTTGCTAACCAGTACGACCGGACAATCACAGTGCCGCTTATGTTCCAGGGCCACGGCCAAAATTTCGTTATCAGCCCGATCGCCTTCCAATTCCGGTGGCAGTTCTAGGAGGGTTTCTCGATGGCAGAGGGCGACGCGTAAATTGCCTCCCTGGGGAAGCGTGATTCCTTGCACCAAATGCCCCTGCTGGCGCAAACTATCCAGGGTGCGGGAGGCTTGGCGGGCATTGCGACCTGTCATTTCCGGCTGCTTCTTGAACCGATCCAACTCCTCAATGATCGTCATGGGCAGAATTACGTCATTTTCTGCAAAGCGCAGCATAGCTTCTGGATCATGGAGCAGAACGTTGGTGTCAAGGATGAAGGATTTTTTCATGCTGATGGGGAAAACAGACGGAAATCGCAAAGGGCGATCGCCCAAGGACAGAATTTTGATTTTACCAGGTTAAGGGGATCAGTTTTCCATTGAGTGGCTCAGGTGAGTGACTCAGGAGGGATAATGGCGGAGAACTTACTGCTGATTTTGCGCATACCCGGTTGGCGATCGTATGGATCTTCTTCGCTCTCTTCCCTTAGGTCTTTACCTAGAACAGCCCATCACTTGGTTGCATCGCTTGGATGCGCGGGTGAAGTTGGCTTGGCTGATGAGTTTTCTGTTGGCTCCCGTGATGGCGACTTTTGAGTGGCGGATTGGCATTGTGGTGGCGCTGATTGTGCTGACCCTGACGGCCCAAATTCCTCTGCGGGTGTGGCGACAACAGATGGGCTGGCTGCTATTTTTCTGTGCCTACGTCGGCTGCCTGATTGCCTTTGCCCCGGATGGGTTACGAACCACCCACCAACCGCGCTTGCCCGCCAACGAAATTGCCTTTCAGCAACAGGTGGATCGGCTACCTGATCCTCCCCCCGATCGCCCTTGGTATCAATTTGAATTTGGTAAGGAAGAAAAAATTCCTGAAGCGAAGGTGGCTCCTGACCTGCCCCAACCGACGGACTATCGCTATATCTTGTTTCAACGGGGTTTGATGACCGTTTCCCAGCGATCGCTCGATCTGGCGTTGCGGTTTGTCAGTCTGTGGTTCACGCTCCTGTATAGTACGACGCTGTATCTGTTGACCACTTCTCCGGAAGAAATCACGGCGGGATTAGAGGAGTTGATGGAACCCTTGCGGCGTTTTAAAATTCCTGTGACGGAGATTGCGTTGACCTTAACGTTGTCATTACGATTTATTCCCTTGGTACTGGAGGAATTTCAAAATCTGGTGCGATCGGTGCGAACCAGGGCGATCGACTGGCGAAAACTGGGTTGGAAAGGGGGCTTTCAGGTTTGGATGACGGTGGCACAACGGTTGTTGGAAAACTTGCTGCTGCGGGCAGAACAAATTGCCAGTGCTATGAAAATTCGCGGGTTTACTAGCCCCGATCGGCATCGGGTGGAATGGCATGAGTTACGCTTTTGCCGTTGGGATTGGGTGGCGTTGGGGGTCTTGGCGACCCTTTGGGTGTTGCGGTTAGCCCTGGGTACGGAGGTGCAGCTTTAAATGGGGGCGGGCGATATCTGATCGTTACCATTGCCGATCGTAATTTTCATAATTGTGAAATTTGACTGTTGTAATTGTTGCGATTGAGATAATGAAGTGATACCAATTCAAGAAATACCTGCTACAGATAGTGCATCCTCGAAACGGGAATCGCCAATCTAACTTAAATTCTCGACCAAAAACAGTCTCACGCTCCTAAAAGAGTGGTGCGGAATTGGGCGGAAGGAGCGATCGGAGCCTGAGGAGAAGCGATCGTAATCACTCCAGATCAAAAGCATAAAACGATCGATCGATCGTAAAATAGAGAAGTCGTTTTGCTCAAAACCGTTCTGTGGCTAAAGACTTCTTCCATCCCGTTGTTAAGGCCACACTCATCCAGGAAGGGTGGGATGTGACTGATGATCCTCTTGAAATCAAGGTGGGTGGGGTTGATATGGAAATCGACCTAGGGGCGGAACAGATTATTGCAGCGGAACGCAAAGGACAAAAGATTGCAGTTGAGGTGAAGAGTTTTCTGACAGGGACTTCTGCCATTTCTGAGTTTCACCGGGCACTGGGGCAATTTATTAATTACCGAGCAGCACTGAAGACTGAAATGCCCGATCGAATACTCTATTTAGCAGTCCCTTTTATGGCATTCAATACATTTTTCCAGCTTGATTTTCCAAAATCAAGAGTTGAGGAAAACCAGGTTAAGTTATTGATCTATGACACCTTATCTCAGAGAGAACTGCTATGGATTCCCGAAATTACCCACAAATAGTCCGTGATTTGCTCAACCAACATGCTCAAGTAAAGCCATCCGTTGGTAACATTGAGGTTGAGACCATCTTTGATTCAGATCACGATCGCTATCAAATTGTCCATATGGGCTGGCATCGCGATCGACGCATTCATCATTGCGTCATGCACATTGATATTCGGAACAACAAGATTTGGATTCTACATAATACCACAGAGCATGAATTAGATTTAGAGTTGATCGAGCTGGGAGTCCCAAAAACAGATATTGTCTTGGGACTCCACCCGCCTGAGTTGAGACAATTTACGGGCTATGCTGTGGAATGAGGCGTAATATCGTTACTCCTCTCCCCCTTACAGAATTCGCAGATCTGCCAGATTGCCACGATAGCCCGTAATTTCAATGACGCTATCGGTCTGTGCCGAGAACCCAGCGGCTCCATTGTTCAAGGCAACAAACGTGCGATTGCCAAACGTGAAGGTCGAAGCGCCATTTGCTACAAAGGTCGTCGGCGTCAACACCCGCTGAATCGCTGCTTCCGTCAGCGCCACCACATTCCCCAACTTCCGAAGCAGCGACGCAGCAACCCCTTGGGATCCCATCGAAATCGGTCCATCAATCACATCCGTGCCGATCGTTAAATCCGTAATCACATCATGATTGCCCAGCAACGAAATCGAGCAAGCCACCATTTGCCTGGACCGTATCATTGCCAGCGCCTGCATTAATCGTGTGACTCCCGAAGTAAGTGATAATCGAATCATTTTTACTCGTTCCCGTCACCGTAATGGTTTCGATCTCTTGAAACTGGATAGAGTCCACCCATGGAAGAGAATTACCCGTCAAACTCCGATGGGCACTCCCAATCCCAAATCCCCGAGGATCAAACGTCAACGACATGCCACCCCAACGATCGTCCACAGAGTAATCCAGGATTAAGCGATCGAATCCAGTACCGCCATAGACGTAATCTGTATTTCCCAAACCCGGATTAATCACGTCATCCCCACCATTGGTCCGAATGACATCATTGGTGCGAGAAAGCTGACCATTCACAAAGACGGGAACATTCACCGTGTTGTTATCATTACCTGTCGTAATATTCATGAGATTTGCCAATTGAGATAATTGAGTGTGAAGAAATAGAATGAGTAAAAGGCGAGCCTCCCGGAATGGGAAGCTACACCAACGAGCTATCGACTGGAGAGAACGATATTGACGGGGCAGGGACCAGCGGGGTTAATGCAAAATGGCATACTGTACTTGACGCTGAAGCCACCTTCCGCACCCTGAGGAACGCTAAAGAAAATCCGTTCACTGCCCATCTTGGTGCCTTTTGCAAACCGGGTTCCCGTGGTGTCATAGATTTCAATATCCACATCACCGAGGTTCAAGAGGGTGCTTGCTTCCAGAACGTAATTCCCCGGATTGAGGGTATAGGTTGCCCAGGCAGATTGACCAGCATAAAGTGATTTCAACCATTCAGCCCTTGCAACTTTTGGCTGCATGGCTTCCAAACAGAGGAGGGCAAGGCAAGCCAGAGAAACCCGAGCTGCCAAGGATTTGAATTTGAGAGTGGTGATGTTCATGAGATTTGATGTTTGAGTGAGTGAATAAGATGACTGATAACGGTTGGATGAGAACCGGTGACCTGCTGCTCTTGTTTAGGTCTAGTGATACCGTCCGGCGATCATATGTAAAAATCGGTGATTGACTTTTGCAGAGACCGATCGCAATGCTATAAACCATGCCGAGCGATCGCGTTGTAGGCTTCATGGGAAAGCACTTTGATGCTCTGGAATGTGTTGTCGCCATGGTCTTGTAGCAAGAGTCGATAGCGACGGGTGACGGGAATGCGGATGAGATCGCGATCGATCCCTAACAGTCGTTTGCCCTGGAGTTTGTAATACTCAGTGCCTTGCGCAAGTTTTGCTAAGATTTCTCGCGCTCTGAGGACGATCGGTTTGGGCAGATGGCGCAGGTTGATCGGGTCGTGATCGTAGGTTTCAAGCCATTGACTGCGGAGGATGGTTTCTTGTTGGACGATCGCCTGTTTGCGGAGGTTCAGATCAGCGCAACGATGACAATATTGACCAAAACCGCGATGACCACAATTAGCAAAGCGTTTCTTTTGAAGATGGGGACGACGACTCATGGGGAATTGCTCCGATATGTTGTGAACTACTCCGGTCTAGTGGAGGGAGCGATCGAGCATATGGAAAAATAGGGACGGATAGCCCAGACCCCCAATCCTAAAGGCGATGAGAGGAAGCGGAGTCGGAATTAAAGGTTGTTGCCGATGAGGATGAAGGGAGACCAGTAGAAGGGATGGGCGAGGGAGTTGGCGGGCGATCGCGGTTTCATTTGGGTGCGAATGGTGCCGCTGGGAACTGGGGAGGCTGAGGCTTGGGGAGTGGGGGGTTTTCCGTCGATCGCATCTGCGTCTTTCAGAGTGAGGCGACCGGAGATGAGGTCTTGTTGGACTTGTTGGAGGGCTTGAGCTTTGGTTTTGCCGGATTGGATGTGTTGGTAGAACTGTTGCATGAAGAGGGCGGTGGCAGGGTCGTTGACTTGCCAGAGGGAGGCGATGACGGATTTGGCTCCGCTGGTCATGAAGTAGTGGCTGATGCCTGCGATTTCGAGGTTGTCGCTGTTTTTGCCGCCGGTTCCGGTGTTGCAAGCGGAAAGAATGACCAGGTGGATATTGCTGAGTCCGTAGTCGTTGAGGAGTTGGATTTTGGATTTGTCGATTTTTTCGTCTTGGCTGGTGAGGAGGTGGGAGTTGTCGATGTTGAAAGCGTCGAGCATTCCGTGGGTGGCGATGTGGAGAATATTGTGTTTTTCGAGATGGGTTTTGAGGGTGTTGAAGGTGAATTGGGTGTTGAGGTAGCGATCGCCGGGAAAAATGCCTTTGGGGGTTTGATCGGTTTTGACGATCGCATTGATTTCGGGTTCAACGTAGTCGAGAGCAGGCGCATCTTTAAATTGGGAGGCTCCGACGGCGAGGATGCTGGGGGCTTTGGGCGGTGGGGCTGCGGGGTTGGTGCCGGTGGCGGAGGTGACGGCGGTGATGGTTTGGCGACGGCTGATGAGGTATTGTTTGCCGTCGTGGAGGGCGGCGATCGGGATGTGGCGGGTGGCGCGATCGAGGACGAAGACGAGGTGCTGAATGTCGGGATGATTGATTTCGGCTTCGAGGGGTTTGATCAGCCAGTTGTAGAGTTTCTGGCTGGTGGCTTGAAGTTGGGTCAGGTCGCTACTAGAGGACATGAGCTGGTTCCGGAACTGCTGGGTTGTGGCAAAGAGGTCTTCGCTGTTGAGGGTGGGACCTTCGATCGCTCTGAAGACAACTTGTGTCTTGTCTTTGGCGCTGGCTTTGAGGGCGATGAGGAATTGAATTTTGGTTTCGGTGATGATGGGGTAGATCAAGATTGTGCCGGGTTGGGCATTGACGATCGCTTTGGCGGCGTTGTTGAATTCGGCGGTGTTGAGTTTGCTGATATCAATGACTTGATCTTTGAGGGAGATGCGGAGGCGATCGAGCATTTCGCGAATATTGGTGTTAATGCGATCGCGTTGGTCTTCGAGTTGGGCGAGTTTTGGGCATTGGGTTTCGGCGCAGCGGGAGAGTTCTTGGGCGAAGGTGGCGGCGGTGCTGTAGGTGGTGAGAAATTCGTCGAGGGCTTTTTGTTCGGCGGGGGTGAAACTGATGCCTTTGCTGGTGAGTTTTGTATCGCGGGTGTAGGTATTGATTTCTTTCAATTTGAGCAGTTCGAGAACAGCTTGGGCTTCAGGGATGCGACCTTGTTTGATGAGCAAATCAGAGAGGTTACGATAGGTATCGGTGA
>JAYKGX010000175.1:0-6553 GCA_035285565.1 Synechococcales cyanobacterium | reverse complement strand
TTGATTGAGGGAGCTTGGGATCTTGCATTGCTTTTACGAGATCTGCCTCAATTTGCTGCCCATCTTGTTGAAAGCTGGATGTTAGCTCAATTGCCTTACCACCGCCCATACCCAGGATTTTAATTTGGTTCGGCATCCCTAGACTAGTATTGGCTTGCAGGTAAGCTTTGACAGCATCTACAGACTGTGCAAGAATGGTGCCTGATGAATTAAAGGGCTTTCCACTATGGGTGCTACCACTAATATCTAAGGCAACTGCAATAGAAACATTGGGTCTACCTAATTGCAAAAGCCAAAATAAAGATGTGATGAGTAAACACACCCCCAAACAGATTAACGGAATCTGGAAAATTGGATAACGAATGAGACTACGCTTTGCTGAGTACATGCCAATTCTTAGCAAGTAATTGATTCTATACTTTCATTTTGCCCAAGTAAATTCTTGATACTACAAGAGACAATGTGATTCTCATCACTTCCTAATTACGCAGTTTTTCTCAACCAGGCGATTATTTATTGTCTCGCATGAACTGCATCAGATCAGCATAATTTTGCTTGGCATTATAGTTATTGGGATCAGCAGCAATTGCCCGTTCAAAGGATTGTAATGCCTCTGGATACTTCTGCATTTCAAATAAAGTATTACCTCGATTATTCCAGGCATTAGCATCCTGTGGATCTAATTGAACCGCACGATCATAGGCAGCGATCGCCGCTTGAAACTGCTGCATCCGTTTATAGATCAAGCCTTTCGTGACCCAGGCAGTTGAATAATTAGGCTGCAACGCCAGGGAGCGATCGCAATCTTGCAGCGCTTCCTCATAACGCTCTAAAGACATCAAGACCATAGCACGGCTATTTCTGATGGTGGCAGAGTCCCCCAAATATTGCTGTTGCCGTAATTGAATGGCTTCATCGAGCTTAACTAATGCACCTCGATACTGCTTTTGAGCAAATAGTAGTTCTGCCATCACAGCATAATCAGAGGGATTCTGAGAGGTACCCGGTTTCACCTGAATCTGTTTCGTCTGGATCTGTATTGCTTGGGATAAGGCTTCTAATGCACCAGGATAGTTTTGCAGATATAGCAGAGCTGCTGCCTTACAGCGATAGCCATCATAAAAGTGACTTGGGTTAGGATGGCTTGTAATAGATCTTTGGCAGTAAGTGAGGGCATCCGGGTAGTTTTGTTCAAACCCAGCCGTAAAGCCCTTGGCAAACCAAGCATAGTGTTGCAGTTGTTCATTGGCTTGACGCGCCCGATCAAAGCTTGCCTGAGCATCCTGAAATTTGCCCAAGCGCCAGAGTTGATTGCCTTCCTCTAACCAGTAAAAAGGATTGCGATCGTAATTTTTAGCTTTGGCAAAAGGATTGGGAGGTCGCCAATTCGTACTCACACGATTGACCTTACTAGGGGCACTAGATTCAATTTTTAGCCCTAAATTCCGAATGGCGTTGTTGGAAAGACGCAAAAAGGTTTTACTGGGAACTCCCAAGCTCATCCCCAAGCGAACACGACTATTATTACCGGACTCTTGGAGATACTGTTCTTCCACTTGGTTATCAGGTCCCAATGATTTCCCATCGGAACGACCATGAATTGCAATCACTCGCCCATTGGGATCAAAAACGGGGCCCCCACTCATGCCGGGATAGGTCATATTGCTATATACCATCTCATAGCTGGCATAGCGTGCTTGTGGATTGGAAATCGCGGTTGCAGAACTGTCCGCTAATAAGCCTGATGTCAATACAAATGCTTGAATGCCTGCAAAATTATTCAGATCAACATTGGGATAGCCGGCCGTAAAGACATAGTGTTGATGGCGATCGCGCTGCTGACGTTGCAATTCAGATCGCTGCTGATCGCGGGGCTGATAATCGCGGTTCTCATACAGGGGATATTGATATTCCGAAAGCGTCGCGACAGGATAAGTCCGATCGCTTTCAAATTGGAGCACCGCTAAATCAACTGCTTGCGGAAAAATGGCTTGCTTGGTCAGTTGAGTTTGAGCTAGATACTTATGACCATCGTGAGTGTAGACTTCAATTTCCTCGCCCGTCACTTTGCCGATCACATGTTGCGCTGTCAAAATTGTGTATGTTTTGCCTTGTCGCGCAATAATCACACCAGATCCGGGTTCTTCTTGTGCTCGGATTCGCACGGTCATTTGTCTCGCTTGAGCTTGCAGATTCGTGAGGTCAAATGCTTGCGCGATTGTGGGAGTTCCTTGTAAGACTGCAGCTATGGCAACTGTTGAAAATAAATAGCGTAACATAGTGCCCTACGATGAAGTGTGAACGATCAAGAGTCGTGAACAGTGAAATTGGGATGAAACTGTCCTGAATCTATAGAGGAATCCGGAAAACGCGAGCACCGACCGAACCTTCTTTGATCATTAAGGTAATGCCTTGCTTGTCATTTTCCACCCAACGCCTACTGGGGATAACCACTTTGCCTTGTAAGCTTTTACCGGGTTCAGCAATCGCCTCTTGGTTCGCATCCGTCTCAAAACTATACCGAGCCGCAACCCGTTTGCCATTGTCATCCAACACTTGTGCAAAGACAGGAACCACCAGAAAGGAGCGATCGCTCTGATTCTCAATCAGTAAATCAATCGTATATGAACCACTATTAGAAATGTAAGCACTTGTGAGTGTAATCTTAACATTTTCCCGTTCTTGGTATTTTCCAAGTTCAATCTTGCCCCTTGTCCGCTGTCCAGATGAAATCTTCTTGGGCTGACGTTCGCTTTTAGGAACAGGCTTTTCAGGTAAATCTAGAGGACGATTCCCTTGTGCTTTGGCGATCGCCACTTCATCCACAAAGGCATCTCCGGTTGTTTGTTGCGCCTGTTTCGCACCTACACCCACTAATATCTTTTTGACTTGCTGCTGACAGGCTTGTTGCTGAGTAACCCCTTCATAGGCATATCGGCTATATCCATTGCGGCGAATCAAATTTTCCAATGCTTGCACCCGAAAACGGGGAGATGGATGAGATTCACTCCAGGCAATCTTCCCTTCTAAGGCCGTATCCATTGCTCGCAGATAACTCCATAATCCATCCGCAGCATAGCCTGCCTTAGCCAAAATTCGAGTTCCTAACACATCTGCCTCAATCTCTTGCCGTGCCTTTGCCTCGGCGGCAGTTAAATCTCGAAACAAGCTTCCTAACGGTAAAATTCTAGAGAATGCTCCCATAAATCCCAATTCTGTCTGCTTGAGATAGTAATGAGAGAGAGCTGAATGGGCGATTTCATGGCTAATAATACCAGCAAGTTCTGCTTCCGTACGCGCAGAAGCCAATAAACCAGATTTGATCACCACTTTCCCCCCCGGAAAAGCTTGGGCATTGGGAGTTGGATCTGTAGACACCACAAACTCGAACTGTAAATCTGGACGACCCGCATAAGTGGCTAATTTTTGCCCAACACGAGTCACATAATTCAGAATTTCTCCATCCTGAATCATTGTATTGTTTTTCTTGTAGTCTTCCAGCATTTTTTCGCCATAGGCATTTTCACCTTTTGCTAATTGTTGGAGCATCATGGCATTTTTGGTACTGCCGAATATGATCCCCATTTTTGCGTAGATATCAATGGTTTGCTTCAAAAGCTTTTGATATCGCTTCATGTAAGCATCAGCAAGCTGATTATATTTTTCAGCAGCCTCATGCTCTGGATAACTGAGTGCAAATTGTCTTGCTGCCATAGAAGCATCTAAAAGACGTAGGAAAAATGCATTTTTTTCTTCATTTCTTTCAGCAATTCGCTCTAATAGTGCAAGTTTTTTATCCAATAAATCAGGTCGCTCAGGATACAAATTGGTTGCACGTTCTAAAACTTCTAAGGCATTACTAGGTTGTCCCTCTTTTGCCTGTTCTTTACATTCTCTAGGATAAGTTTCACAGACCTCTGCCAGCTTAAAATGACCTTGTAAAAAGTCAGGATAATTGTCTGTCAAGAGTTGGAGTGGTCGCAGTGTTTTGATTAATAGTTGCTGCTCAAGCCCCTCATTCGCATTGCGCCAATAAACTTTTGCAGCAGGTGCAAGAGTTTCAGATTCTGGGTCCGTAATGGGCTGGGGTGTGCTGATTTCACTACCCCCTGGAAAAGCTGGTTTGGCTGTGATCCGAATCCGCTCCGACATTTGCAAATTGCCTTCTGCTAGGAAGCGATCGGCCTCCGCCAGTTTAGCCAGGTAAGCATCAGCATCCCGCGTCGCTGAGGTTGGATGGGCAGTGCTCAACACAAACAGGCAACTCATGATTCCAATGAGTAACCTACGCCAGAAGGGTAAAATCAAGATTTTCATGACATGACGATGGAGGAAGTAGAAAGAAGAAATGAGAACTCAATGACAGACAACGATGTAGTCCCGATTCCCATAACGATTCTGGTTTCTAAGTAGATAAAACACCGCTCAATAAAAGCAGTTATAAGCAGAACCATACACTTGAGATCAAAAACGCATTCAGAGATCCTGACTAGAGATCCTGGATCACGGTTAAGACCTGTTTCGACCGATTTTTAGTGAAGAATTTGATAATGTTTCCAGAATGCCCCAATTTATTCACTAGAGAACATTTAAATGACAGAGATGCTAGAATCCATCGCTCAGGAATCAGTCGCACTAGCAATATTGCTCTAGGTGCAGGGATCCCTCACAACAAGCTTCCCTGCCAATCTGGGCAATTTCCATCCTGGATCCACCCCTGAGGATGCAATGCACAGATCAACATCGATCGCGTCCGTTGGCTATACCCGTAGGCAACCCCAAAGTAGTTCTGGCAGCCCTCACACACCGCAGGCTTGGAAAAGCGATCGGGTTTCAAGCCATCTGACTCAAAGCCAATTTGCGATCGCAGAACCTGCTGTTGCCGTTGTTGCTGCTGCCACAGGCGATAGCCCGAACGACGGTATAGATAATCAAATGACCGAGAATGGTGAAGATGACCAGCCATGAAGATTACCAGCCATTACCCTAATGTTATGAAATTCAATGTTATGAAACCCACAATATTACGAACCCAATGAGGACAGGTTGGCTCTCGATCGCTCTTTGGGTCTTCATTATAAGCTATTTATTATCCCCCCCTAAGCTCAGTTTCCAAGGTGACCGCATTACGATCTGTACAACGACCCGTAGATTTGTGATTAGTCTGGCTTGTAGGCGATCAAATACTTACTCATGAAATGCTGTTCTTCCTGGATATGGGTGAACCCTGCTGTCTGCAAACGCGCCACCAAATCATCCCGCATGTAATCTCGGTAAAAGGGTTCGTGAAAGGTTTTAGCAAAGCCTTCCATGGCTCGTTCCATATCTGGAGAATCACTGAGCTGAATAGAGTCACAAATAACAAAGATGCCACCGGGTTTTGTAACTTGAAACACTTGATCGATTACATTCTGACGCACTGGAGCAGGCAATTCATGGAATAAAAATACACAGGTAACTGCATCAAAGTAGCGATCGCGGTAAGGCATCTCTTCTGCATTAGCTTGGGTCAGTTGAGGCAATTCCCCTGGTAGATCCGCTAGCAATTCGCTGGCTTTACGAACATAGTGGGGCGAGAGGTCCAACCCGTGAAGAGCAACCTTAGGAAACGTACTCCGCAACAGGCGTAAGGTGCGCCCCGTCCCACAGGCAACATCCAGAACTTGGGTGGTGCGGCGATCGGCAATGCCCTGGGCCGTCAGATGCTGTTTCAGCGGAGCCAAGATACGTCGTCGCATGGCATCGGCTGCTCCATTGAACAGAATTTCCACCTGAATGTCGTAGAGATGCGCCGAAAGGTCACTCAAATAACCATCGGTTTGGTGGTGAAAGTTTTGGACGTAGTAATTGGGATAGCCTGTGGTATCGATCGCAGGGGAAAAATCCTTGAAATACTTACGACCTGCCCGATACCAGATTTGCGGCAAATCCAGCCACACCAGGGGGTAGAACTTGAGAATATCACCCCAGGGGTTATCAAATAGCAACTCTGTCGGATAGATGCCTGCTTCTGCATCTTGCCAATCCGCTTTCAGAACTTGGTCATAGCGATCGCGAATTTTCTTTAGCTGTTCTTCAGACAACTGGGTGGATTCTGACTGCTCCGGCACCGCCACAATCCCCAAAGGAATGGCAACGTCTCGTAACAGTTGACCGCTCAGTCGTTTATGGGCTAAGCTAAGCGCCGCTTTGCCTTGTTGAAGCGTTTGATAAGCAAATTTTGTCAGCGTTTCTGCCATGGTGTTGGGTTCAAACTAAGATCGAGTTCTAAAGAGACGTGAGTTCGACGAATCCTGGCGAGCAGATCCCCCTAGCCCCCTTAATAAGGGGGAACCGAGCCAAATTCAAGTGGTCAGCAATCATCATTAGACTCCTTCCCGTTTGCTTTTCGGTTGGAAGTCCCCCTTATTAAAGGGGGATTTAGGGGGATCGAGAGCTTGACGGGAATCGAGTTTCGTCGAACTGACGTTAAAGAGGATTGCTCCAATGCCAGCTACTCAGAATGTAACTAACTGTCAAACATTTTAATAAAGATTCATAGATTTTTCGAGCC
>JAYKGX010000174.1:0-15263 GCA_035285565.1 Synechococcales cyanobacterium | reverse complement strand
GAACCTTCATCCAACAACCGCCTCGTCCCACCAATCGCAAACCCTACGAAGGCATCTATCCTGACTTACCCCTCGATGATGCCAGAGCGAAAGTGGCTCGCCAATTGAAACAATTAGTGGTAGGAATTACGGATCCAACACTTCAAGACATCGATCGCCAGGTGGATGATACCCTGCGGGTGCTGCTGGTCAAACCAGATCGGCCCAGCGATCGCGATCCCTATTCTGGCCTATTTCCGGCTGCGAAGATACCAGAATTAACGGCTGCCCAACTATTAGAAATAGCCCCCCATGCCGATCCGAGCCAAGTAGAAGCCCTCTACCCCCACCTCATCGTCACCCTACTGGAATACAACATTAGCACCAAGCTGCGGCAGGCACATTTCCTAGCACAACTAGCCCATGAATCCGGATCATTTAACTATTTGGAAGAATTAGCCTCCGGAGAAGACTATGAATATCGAGATGACTTGGGCAATCTCTATCCCGGCGATGGGGTGCGCTTTAAGGGGCGAGGTCTCATTCAAATTACAGGTCGCACGAACTATCAAGATTGTGGGGAGGACTTGGGGGTAGATCTGATTGAAGAACCCACCCGCTTAGCGGATAATGACCTCGCCTGTTTGAGTGCAGGCTGGTTTTGGGACACCAGGAATCTCAACCCGATCGCCGATCAAGACGATGTGGATACCATTACCTATCGCATCAATGGTGGCTATAATGGCTACGAGGAACGAGTAGAATTCTTAGCCCAGGCAAAGGAGGTACTCGGAATTTAAACCTTTCCCTACAGAGCTGTTGACTGTTGTCTTTCAAGAACTGTTGCTCAAGACTGGTCTCTCAGCCGTCTGTCCCTTGCGATTCAAAAAATTCTTGAGAGAACTTAAATAAACTACATTTCTGCATAAGTTAGCACTCAGCGGCATCTGGGCATTCTCCATAAAAGACAGGGTTCCATGGCAAGCCACTCACGCCATCGCCATCCCCACTGCCTCTCCGTCAGGAGCTAACCCGAGGAGTCAACCTAAGGAGTCCCTCTCATGTTAAGCCAAATGCAAAGGCTCAGTGTTGAAGCAGATGGTCGATTCGCGACCGATGATGAGCTGAGATTCTTAGCCAACTATGTCAAAAGCTACGAACTGCGTGTGCAGACCTATCAACGCCTCCAGGAACTTGAGGACACCATTCTTCAACAGATGTACGATCGCCTGAAAGCCAACGATCCAAATTTCTTTCGGAAAAATAATGTGGATATGACAGCCAAGTGCCGTCGGGATATATCCTACACCTTACGCTACTGTGCCGCTTGTTTGCTCATTGACGACCCAGATGCCCTTCAGGAACATGTGCTCCTCTGGCAACAGACGATCGTCCGTGCTTTTGGTAAACAGCGCAGTAATCAGCAAATCCACACCGTCCTGCAAGAGTTGGTCAAGCGCCATCTTCCGCCACAACAAGCAGGTCTCTTGCTACCCCATTTAGATACCTGCTGCCGGATTTTGGGCGGGATCTAGAGTTGCGGTAGAGGTACCATTCACTGCTGAGCGCCGCTGACCGCTGAAAACGCTCCTACTGACAACGCTCTTCTTCCACCGTCCTCAAAATCTACTTTAAACCTCTACTTAAAGCCTATGTCTCTTCTTCTACAGCATCAACTTCCCGTTAAACAAAAGTATCCCAAGAAGCATCCCCACTACGGGTTTAGCGAGTTCTTTCAGTTCGACCCAGACAAGGGCACTATTGTGGATTGGAACAATGCCCAAAATATTCTGACCACGGAAGATTTCATCATTGGTTTGGTGGAAGGTCTGGAAGAGGAAGTGGGCACGGCCTCGGCTGCCACGATGTACACCATTGGTTGCGAATGGGGGCAGAAAGACGCCTTTTTCTTTGATAAGTGGTTTGAAAAAGAATTTGAGTCTCCCGTGCGACAGGCTAACCTGATGTTTTTGCTAGAAACCTGGTGGTGGCCCTATGCGGCGCAAGGCTGGGGGCGTTGGGAAGTGGATATGGGCGATCGCCGTCAGGGGTTTATGTTCATTAACCTGTTTGACTCTGCCGTAGCGCGCACCTTGGGTGATGTGGGCAAACCCGTTTGTTTCCTCTATGCAGGGCTATTCTCGGGTTTCTTTACCGAAATGGTGAAAAAGCAGTTGAGTTGTATTGAAATTCAGTGCTATTCCATGGGGGAAACCTATTGCAAATTCCTACTGGGTGGGCAAGAACGCATCGATGCAGCCTCGTTTTGGCTGAATGAAGGCGCAACGGCCAAGGATATCGAAAAGCGACTGAAAGCAGGAGAGTTACGCTAATGGCAACTTCTCAGCAATCAGGATCTCAGCAACCAGGGCAATCCTCGTTGGAGCCAGCATTCCGATCTATAACCGTTCAGGCTTATTTCAAAACGCTAAATTGGACTGGCACAGCTCCCACGATCGCTTCTAACCCTGCCGCAGCCTCCCAATTGATGGACAGCCTTCTGGAGAATGACCTGCCTATGGTTGGGAGTGATCCATTAACACCCCTACCGCTGAGCTTGAGCGTCAGTCAATTCCTCACAGCAGTCAACTGGGACGGTCTGGCAATGATTGAAGCAAGCAACGGCAATCCCATGCCTTCTCCCACCAAGGCAACCCTAGAAGAAGCATCTGGTTATACGTTAAATGACTTTTCGGATCTGTTCTAGTCAGGCAATTCTAGCGAGGTAATATTATGCAAGCTATCCTTGAAGAAATCTTTGATGAACCCGATCGCCGCTATCTTTCCGGGAGTGAAGTCGGTGAAATTAGCCAGTATGTCAAATCTTTACCAGAACGGTTGATGACCTATCGGACACTGCGCGATCGCGAAACGCAGTTCATGCAAGCCGTAGCAGACCAGCTAGAAGTCGAAATGCCCACCACCATTACTGATGTTTTGGAGCAGAGTGTCCGGCATGGAATTCTGGTGTTGCGCCACTGTGCCATGGCAATGTTGATGAACGATGAGCAATACCTCAGCGATCGTCTGCTCAATTGGCTCAGCGAAACCGCCCAAATTCACCAAACAGAAGCCTCCGATCTCACAATCTATCGCCTGATGCAAGCCCAGTTAGGCAAAGTGCTTAACCCCAATCAGATCATGCTGTTTCAACCATTTCTCGATCAGGTTCAAGCCCGCATGACCGCTACTGAGCCAGATGACTTTGAAGCGGAACTGACAGTAGCTGGGATGTTCTAAGCCATGCTGTTCTAAACTTCAGTTTCCACACTCCAGCCTCTACTCTTCAGGACCCACCTATGATTTCTGTTGCAGATTTATTGACTCAACCTCGGATTCCCAGCAATTACTACAGTCCAAAAATCTACGTCCGTGGCGACTTAGAAATGGGACTGTTGGAAAATCGTCGGGGCGATCGTCTCCTGGCCATTCCCGACACCTTAGTGCAAGCCATCTATTCCGGGCTAGAAAAAGAAACCGGGCAAGCAACTCGACTCGTGCTGTTTAACTGCGGACGCTGGTGGGGACGGAATTTTTATAATCGCTTTCAGGATGAAGTATCTGACTATTATCAAAAACCCCTTGGGGATATGAGTATAGCAGAATTTCTCCAATGCCTGAAGCAATGCTGGTCAACCTACGGCTGGGGAACAATCGAATTTGATCAAACCCACCACCAACGCGGCTTTCTCATCGTGCGGACTCGTAATTCCTGCTTTGCCCATCAGGCACCCAAAGGTCAGACCCTACCCGCTTGCTCCCTAGAAGCTGGCATTTTTTCCTCATTCTTTACCAAATTAGCCAGCCGAGAATTACATTGTGTGCAAACGAGTTGTGAATCCTTGAATGCAGATTGCAACACCTTTGTCATTGGCATCAAGAAGCGCCTAGACTCTGCAGAATCGATGATAGAAAATCAAGTGGATCATGAGTCCATCATGGCTAGACTCTGTGCCTAATGTCATGCCTAAGACACGCCCCCAATCCCTAACCCAATTTCATCGCTCTAACTATCGATTATTGGGGTTAGTAGGGCGAGGGCAATTTGGGCGTGTCTCCTGCGCAATTCATCGACAGACCGGACAATTGGTGGCGCTCAAGGAACTAGATCAACAGTTTCCAACCCATCAATTTTTGCGTGAGTTACGTTTTTTGCTTACCCTGCAGCATCCCAATATTGTCACCTGTTGGGCCTGTGAACATTCCACGACTGGGCGCTATCTGGTCACAGATTACTGTGAAGGAGGCACCCTGCGGCAGTTGATGGACCAGTTAGAGAGCTTGCCCACCGCGATCGCCCTAGAGATGATTGTTCAAATTTTGGCAGGGTTAGACCACGCTCACCACTTAAACATTCTCCACTGTGACATCAAGCCAGAAAATATTCTGTTAACACTTCAACCCCAGGGATGGATTGCAAAGCTGACGGATTTTGGCATTGCCCGTTTGACGACAGAAGCTCAATCGCCGGATCAGCGCTTCAATGGATCACCAGCCTATATGGCTCCAGAGCGATTTTACGGTCAATATTCCGCAACGACTGATGTGTATGCAGTCGGTATCTTGCTATATGAACTGTTAGTCGGCGATCGCCCATTTACAGGCACACCGGGCAAGCTCATGACAGCTCATTTAAACCAGACATTGACCATTCCCGCCCAGGTGCCCACCAAACTACATCCGATTATTCGCAAGGCACTGGCAAAACTACCTGCACAACGATATCAAAATGCGGGAGAAATGCTCCTAGCGTTAAGAAACAGTGGTCTGATGGAGAGTGAACATACCTCAAATCCTCAGGTCCGGGTGCCTGATTCAACCCCTGCTTCAACCCTGGATTCATCAGACCTGGGTTCATCAGACCTGCTAGCAACCCCAGACCAACCTGTTCCATCAGCCCAGTTGCATCGTCCAGAGACAAGCGCCGCCTTCCAACACCTCCAAACCCATCCCCTTCAGCGTCCTTTACAGGGAATCGTGACGGGAGCTTCTGCTCAAGGATTCAGTATCCTCCAATGGGATCGTGAGCAACTTCGGGTCGTGCAGACGAATCATCCGCAAGGGAACTGGACGATCGCCCTAGAAACTGACGTTTCAGAAGTCATAACCGAGGCTTGGGTGTTCACCCACCAGATCGGATTTAGGACAACTCAAGGGCAGTATAACATTCAACCATCGGGGCAACCATCAGGGCAATCATCAGGGCAACCATCGGGGCAAACACACCTTCACACCCTTCTCTATGGATGTCAGACCCATTCATCACCCTCTTGGACAGCGATCGCACCCCAGGGGAAATGGAGCGCAACTTTACAAGTCTTGCCTGAATGGGAGCAGCAATTATCGCAATCTCACAACGACCTGACCTACGAACTCACGCTGGATTGGCTACAACGCCAGCAGGCTCCCATTTGCCATCGTCTGGATCTCCCAGGTCGAGTCACTCATATGCTGACCTTGGATCATCGGCATCTTGGCATTTTTTCCCAATCCCTGGAATTAGAAGGTCGGAATGTATTTTCGGTCATAAGCCGACGGGGGCAGCTTCTTGGCAGGTTGGAGTTAGGGTTTATGTGCGATCACATCGTGGCAGGAATTCAGCCCTACCAATGCATTGCCACTGAGTTGGATCAGCGCGATCATCTTTTATGGATCAACCTCAAACCATTCCAAGTGCGGCGCATCCCGCTCACATTCTTGCCGGAATTCCAGGTTGCCACCCCTTGGGGCTATGTCCTATGCGATCGCCAAGGGCAGGGGCTTGCACTAAATCTCCAGGGAGAGGTGCTGACCTCTGTGCAATTTCCATCCGGTGTGACGGCGATCGCCCCCTTGGGAACTCGTTATTTGCTAGTCGCCACTGATCAGCAGGGGATCGGTCAGTTGCTCACCTACTGCACCCTCATCCCCAATTGACTGTTAATTGCGGCATTACTGAATCCCAATAGGATTAACCCTCATCTTTAGGGTTCTTCCTGATGCCAATTTATTGTATTTCATGAATTCCATGAAAATGATAGAAAAAAATTATATATGGCTTGCAGGCATTTAATATTCTCGACTTCTTGCATTGATTCATCTTAATATCAGTGATAATTTTAAGAATATTTTTATGGAAGTGCTTGATATCCTTGATGACTTCTTGATGAGACTGCACCTAAGGTAGAAATTAATTTATTCAGTGCTCACGTCCGTCGTGCTCACGGAACTTAATTTAACAGGAACTCTCTTCATGAACTTTACCTTTGCGACTCAATCGACGCATTCATCTGTTCACGCTACCATACATCAGTGGTTTGAAGCCCAAGTTAACCAGAGTCCTCAAGCGATCGCCCTAGCGTTCCAACACCAAACGCTCACCTATCAAACCCTAAACCAACGCGCCAATCAATTAGCCCATTACCTGATTGCCCAAGGGGTTCAACCCGGTGAATTGGTTGCAATTTCAATGCACCGCTGTTTTGAAATGGTGATTGGCTTTTTAGGGGTATTAAAAGCGGGGGCTGCCTATGTCCCAATTGATCCAGCCTATCCGGTAGAACGGCAAGCCTACATGCTGCAAGATTGCCAAGCGCGAATCATCTTAACTCAGCAATCACTAGCAGACACCCTATCCCAGATTACCAAAAAGATCCCAGCATCAGATCCAACGATTGCAGATCCAACTATTCATGCAACACATTCCACAACCCCAGAAATCAAAAAATCATATAATTCCACTAATTCCACCTATCAGTTAACACAAGAGGATACCCCACCTCAGCCTAGAATACCTCAGCCTAGAATCCTTTGTTTAGACAATACCTGGGAACAGACGATCGCCCCCTATTCTGTCAATAATCCAGACTTGGCTGTCAGTCCTGAGCAACATGCCTATGTTATCTACACCTCCGGTTCAACGGGCAATCCCAAGGGTGTCAAAATTCCCCATCGCGGCTTGGTGAATCACAGTGCAGCCATTATTCCCCTCTTTGAATTGACCCATAGCGATCGGGTCATGCAGTTTTCTAGTATGAGTTTCGACATTATTGTGGAAGAACTCTATCCCACCTTGGTGTCGGGAGGAATGCTGGTGCTGCGGACTGAGGAAATTTCTGCTTCAATTCGCCAGTTTCTCAGCTTTGTGGAAACCCAGCAAATTACGGTTCTCAATTTGCCAACTGCCTTTTGGCATGAGTGGGTGAACTGTTTGACGTTACTGCATCTCCCGGTGCCTGCGAGTATTCGTTTGGTGATTGTGGGTGGAGAAAAAGCCTCGCGGGTTGCCTACGGGGAATGGGTCAACCATGTCGGACAGACCCCTCGCTGGTTAAATACCTACGGTCCCACAGAAACAACGGTAACGGCAACAGTTTACGATCCGATCGCCTCTCAGTACGATCCGCAGCAAGGAGAAATTCCGATCGGCAAGCCTATTGCCAATGCTGAAGTGTATGTGCTGGATGAACAGTTACAACCCGTACCCTTTGGGGCAGTGGGGGAACTGCACATTGGTGGACCGGGGGTGGCGCTGGAATACCACAATCGTCCCGATCGCACCGCCGAAAAGTTTATTCCCCATCCATACCAGACAAATCCCCATGCTCGCCTATACAAAACAGGGGATACCGTGCGCTGTTTACCCGATGGCAATCTGCAATTCGTTGGACGGATTGACTTTCAGGTGAAGCTACGGGGCTTCCGCATTGAGTTGGGGGAAATTGAAATCGCCTTGGAACAGCATCCTGCCATCCGGCAAGCCATTGTGATGATGCGGGAGGAAACCGAGGGCGATCGCTATCTAGCAGCCTATCTGTTACCAGAACCAGAGTCAGCCTTGGGTCAACCCTTGGATATCGAAGCGGTACGAGCCTACCTGACGCAAAAACTGCCAACCTACATGATTCCCACGGCATTGATGCCCCTAGAGAGCTTTCCAGTCACCCCCAATGGCAAAATCGATCGCCATGCCCTCCCAATTCCCCCCAAACGCGATAGTGGAGGTTCTAAATTAGTCGTTGCCCCTGCCAATGCCACCGAGGCAAAGCTATTAAAACTCTGGGAAAGCATTCTAGGCATGTCTCCCATCAGCACCATCGATAATTTCTTTGATTTAGGAGGACATTCGCTCCTAGTAGCCCGCTTGCTAGATCAGATTGCTGCAGAATTTGGCAAACAGTTACCCCTCTCCACCATTGTCGATGCACCCACGATCGAACAATTGGCAAAAGTGCTCACAGAACCCAAGTACCCTAGCTCGATCCACCTGATCCGAGCAGGAGGCAACAAAGCACCCATTTTCTTCATCCATGATGGGGTGGGCGAAACACTGCTCTATCGCAACCTTGCCTACCACCTGGATATGGAACGTCCAATCTATGGGATTCGCCCCTTCGCCGATGCCGATCGCCCCATTCTGCATACTCGGATTGAATCAATGGCTGCCTACTACCTGGATTTGATCCGATCGGTGCAAACGGAAGGACCCTATTTTCTAGCAGGACTCTGCGCAGGTGGAGTACTGTCCTACGAAATTGCCCGTCAACTCCAAGCCCAAGGTCAGACGATCGGCATGGTGGCGCTGTTGGATGCGGTGAGTCCTCTGGCAGAGCTGAACTCGGGAATTGAGCAGCAGCAACGATTGCATCGGCTATCGCAAACCCTGAAAACCGGGCAAACCAGCCATCCTGTGGCGCGGGTCGCAAAATTAGCGGCAATCGTGGGAAAAAAACTCTGGAATGGGGTGACCTACGAGATGACGACGAGACTGCAAACACAGGTAGAAACAGTCAAATTGCGATTATTCCAGTCCTATTGCGATCGCCTTCTCACCCCCCCGCGTTGGCTAAGTCCCGCTTCAGTCCTAACGACCTATCTATTTGCTGAGCAATCCTATCGACCAACCACACCCTTGCAGGGATCGATCCTTCTCCTCAAAGCCAGCCAAGGGGAAGGAATTGACCAACCCTATCGCTTACTGTGTAAGGATGCCAAGTTCGGCTGGGAAACCCTTGTCACCCAAGGAGTTCAGGTATACGACATTCCGGGCGGGCATGGCAGCATGTTGCAGGAACCCCACGCCAGAGTCTTAGCCGATCGCCTTCAAACTTATCTCGATCAAACCTCTCTGGCACAAGGCGATCGGGGTTCAACCATGGATACCGCTCACCCAACTGCCCACCAAAATACAATTGACTACTCCATCTCAGAGCGTTGGAATTAGAGGACTAACCCCGGAGATCACTGGCTCAATTTTCCAATTTGGTTGGTTTCCCGAATAGCGTTTGCAGTCCGAGACCGAACAAGCCGACGGCAGCTAAGCCAAAGACTCCGGTGCCCAGGGTTATCATACCAATCACCAAGGTGCGGACTGCTACAGAAACGCGAATGACGATCATATTGTCAGAGGTAATCTGTTTAGCGGCAAAAGTGGCGGCGATCGTTTGCGTGAAATTCCATAGCACAAAAGCGATCGCCGCAGAGACCACTGCACCTAAGATACATCGCAGCACACTAGGGGGTTGACTGATCGCAGAATTCAAGGAAATATTACTATTAGAATTGGCATTTTTTTCTTCGATCGCGATCGATTTCTCCTGTTCGGAATTGTTGGTCGTTTCTAATTTGGGTGTTTCTAAATTTTCATTTTCCATGATTTATCCCTTTGGATTTTTTGTTTTTTGCGATCGTTTTCCATTTTATCGGCGATCATTTTTCGTTTGTCCCCCCACCGTAGAGACGTTCCGGCAGAACGTCTCTACCATTTCGCCATAATCCCAAATCCCACCATCATCCCAAATCCCACCATCATCCCTGCGCCAATCGCACCCCCGACGCACTGAACTTTGTAACCCACAACTCTAAATTTTCATCGGGAAACATCGATCGCATGTGATGCCGAATCAATTCCGCCTTCTCCAAAGATTCCGCTAAAGCAAACACCGTAGAACCTGAACCCGACATCAATGTCCCTAATCCCCCCAAAGCCGCAAAACGATCGCGCAGGGCTTGCACTTGAGGATATTTCGGCAACACCACTCGCTCCAGATCATTATAAAGATTCTGCCCGATCGCAATAGGATCTCGGTGGGCGATCGCTGCCATCATTTGACTAGAACGCATTGCTTGGGTTCTGGCTTCCAAATCTTCCGGCGTTTTGGGATAGGTGTGACCAAATTGCGCACGGTAAGTTTTATAAGCCCAAGGAGTCGGGACGGGTAGATCGCGGTATTTCGCTAGGACGACATAAAGATTATCCAGATCCGGTAGGGGATCCAGGATTTCCCCCCGACCCGTTGCCAAAGCCGTACCCCCAGCAATGCAAAAGGGAATATCAGAACCCAACAGAGCTGCTAAATCCTGTAGCTCTCCTTGCGTTAGCCCGAGTTCCCAGAGCAAGTCAATCCCAACTAAAACCGCTGCACAATCCGCTGAACCGCCCGCAAGACCCGCCCCCATGGGAATAAATTTCTGCAGATCGATCGCTAGACCCCCATGCTTTGCAACCACTGTGGGAAATTTACGTCGCATGAGATCGGCAGCCTTCCAAGCTAAATTGGTTTCATCCAAGGGCACATCTGCCTGATCGCAAGTGAGACGAATCTCTGCTCCCCGAATTTCTGACACCGTTACCAGATCAGCCAATTCAATACTCTGAAGCACCATGACCAATTCATGAAACCCATCAGAACGGTTACCAACAATTCCCAGAGTCAGGTTAATTTTTGCAGGAGCAATCAGGCGGTAAGAACGCATAGCATAGCCAACAGCAGCAGAACAGCTTCTATTGTGACATTATTCCTGGAACATTACGCCTGAAACCTCACTTCTGAGACCAAATCAATGAGTCATAGCAACCCCATCCCAATCCCCCCAGTTACCTAACCGACCGCAAAGACGATGCCCGATCCCAAATTGTTTTTGACTACATCACTTTTTGAATCGTCGTCGTCGTTCGTAACCAACGGAGTTCTCCATTGCGGTGCCGTAATTGAACAATCACTTCAACAGATGTTTCCGGTGACCATTGGGGCCCCGATCGATCGACCAATTCCAAGATACCTTCCTGGCGGCGAATTTCTTGAGCCTTGCGAGACCACTGTTGCGATCCCTGAATCACCCAAAAGCGATCGATCGTCAGAGCAGTGGGCACCGATCCCTGAAGCGCTTTCACCTTTAAGCTCGCCATCATCGGTTTTGGTTTAGCCATCATCTGGGATGTAAGCTGCGGCATGAAATCTTGCCAAATAAATGCTTCCAAGCGATACCGTTTCCCTGCCACTTGTACTTCCGTTGGCATTGCCTTAAGTTGTTGCTGCGAGGGATCTGGACATTCACTCAAACGTTGCACCGATCGCTTTGCCCAATGTTGTTTACCATCCTTCTGTTGTGGTACATCTTTCAAAACCACAGGTCGAGTCGTGGGACAATCGGGTGCAGTGGGGGCTGAGCCAACAGAAGAACGCGCGGGCGGAAAGATTTCCACATCACTGAAAGTTGTATTTCCCGCAAGGGCAGGCAACCGAAACAGTCCACCCGTTCCAACCAAGGTCAGCAAACAGAGAGCAGCAGTCAAGGGCGATCGCATCATATCACCTCCAGGAAAATGACAAATTGCCAAGGAAAGACCCAGATACTCAAGAGATTAGAGGTCAAACAACATTAGAGACCAAACAACGAATCTATGCACATGGAAAAGCTTCCAGGGGAGAGGCTCCCAGGCAAGATAGGGTCTAGGGACGGCGATCGCACCACAAAAGTTGCCTAGCCCAGCAGGGGGATTGAATAGGGCTCGCAAAACTAGCATCGCAAAACAACCGAACTGACCACCCTCCTAGCAAGCATCCTATGAATTCCTGACAAAGATGGGGCGATCGCATCTGATTTCCCTGAAAAATCTTGTAAGAGATGCAGCATTTCCAGCTAGAATTTGACAAGTAATTCCAAATTAATAATTTTTTAATTCGATTAAATCCTGAAAGCTTTCTGCGGACTGTGATGATTGAAACGTGATCTATTACTTGAACCAAAGTTGCTTGAGCCACAATTGTTTGAACTGGAATACCCGCCTATGCTCATCTTGGCAGTCTTCCTAATTAACTTCAGTCCATCCCTTCGTGGGTTCTGGAGGATCCCTGATCATGATCCCGCGCCTTTGCCCACCCCCCTTAGTCCACCCCCTTGATGCATGATCCCGCCCTTTTTTGGTGCAACCTAGACTAGGGATCCATCATTCTAAATTTCACACCCTAGATTTTGCCTGCTAGATTATCCTGGATTCGGTTGATCACAGTTATCCCTTTGCCCGATCCCCAGCCTGTTTAACCCACCTTTCTTTCCTAAAGCGGTATGGTATTTGCAAGCTCTAACTTGGATGCACGGCTCGATCGCTACTACCAACAGGTTCAAACTGTCATCCTCTCCCGGCAGAATCCCATCACAGGATTGCTCCCCGCCAGTACAGCCGTCAATGCCCATGGCGACTACACAGATGCCTGGGTCAGAGACAATGTGTACAGCATCCTCGCCGTGTGGGGGTTGGCGATCGCCTATCGCAAAGTCGATATTGACCAAGGGCGCTCCTACGAGTTAGATCATGCCGTGATCAAGCTCATGCGAGGTCTTCTGTTTGCCATGATGCGGCAAGCTGCCAAAGTGGAACGCTTTAAGCAAACCCAATCACCCCTAGATTCACTGCACGCCAAATACAGCACAACCACTGGCGATACCGTAGTGCCGGATGACGGGTGGGGGCACCTGCAGGTGGATGCAACTTCCATTTTCCTGCTGATCCTGGCTCAGATGACCGCTTCAGGATTGGAAATTATTTACACCCAAGACGAAGTTGATTTCATTCAAAACCTCGTCTATTACATTGGGCGCGCCTATCGCACCCCAGATTATGGCATTTGGGAACGAGGCAATAAGATCAACCATGGCGGCGTGGAACTAAACGCTAGCTCGATCGGCATGGCCAAAGCAGCCCTGGAAGCATTGAATGGGTTGAATCTCTTTGGGGTAAAAGGCAGTGGGGCTTCAGTCATTCATGTCCTACCCGATGAGATTGCCCGCTGTCGCATGACCTTAAAAGCACTCCTCCCTCGGGAATCCCTTTCCAAGGAAGTAGACGCAGCCCTGTTGAGTGTGATTAGCTACCCCGCCTTCGCGATCGAGGATCCAGAGTCCGTTGAACGAACCCGCCAGAAGATCATTGATCTCCTGCAAGGCAACTACGGCTGCAAGCGATTTTTGCGGGATGGGCACCAGACCGTTGTGGAAGATACCCGACGCTTGCACTACGAACCAACGGAATTGAAGGCGTTTGAACATATTGAATGTGAATGGCCGCTGTTTTTCACCTATTTAGCCCTAGATGGCATCTTCCGAGGGGATCAAGTCCAGACAGATTTTTACTTAGGGAAATTAGAGGAATTGGCGATCGATCGCGATGGCATCCCCCTGCTACCCGAAGTTTACTATGTCCCTACGGAGTCTGTAGAAGCCGAACGCCAGCAACCCCGCAGTCAGATCCGCATCCCCAATGACAACCTCCCCCTCGTGTGGGCCCAGAGCCTCTACTATCTGGCACAGATGCTGCAAGAAGGATTACTGAGCGTCACAGATATTGATCCCCTCGGAGCTCATACCAGGGTCGGCTATATTCGCAAAGCCACCGTACAGATTGCCCTCTTGTCGGAAGATGAAACGCTCCAGAATCAACTGGCGGCCTACAATATTCCCACCCAAACCCTGCAACAAATTGAACCCATCCAAGTCAAGCCAGCACGGGAACTCTCCCTCGCCTATACCCAAGTGGGGCGGAACGAGAAATTAGGCTTAACCGGAAGACCCTTACGCCTGATGCGGACGCTGACCACTTCCAAAACCTTCCGAATGCGGGATCAGGTGATGATCTTTTTGCCTGCCTTTTTGGATGAACAGAAGTTTTACTTGACGTTGGACTATCACTTCCTAGTGTCCAATATCAAAAGTGAACTAGCCTATATTCATCGTCATTGGCGACAGTTGGGGCGACCCATCGTCACGCTACTGCTGACCCACGATATGGTAGAACGAGAACAGGATGCCCTGCTGAGTTTAGCGCAGGAATTTCAAGAAGGGCGCTGTGGCGAGGTACCCGTTAAATTAGGATCCCTCAATCAGTTAATGCTGACGGGAAGCCGCGATCGCATCGACTATCTACCAGAATTAGATGCAAGCAACAGCTATCGGGAATGGACCCTGCCCACAGCTTACCTCAGCTTCGATCCCGCTCAAACTCAGCCCTTGAACAACCTACAGGAATTTTTGATTGAGCGCGAAACCCAATTAGACACCTTAATTGAAAAACTGAAAAGCTCCCAGAATCTCTACGAGCAAATTGAAGTCCTCAGTACCCTGGCGAAGCTAGAAGGACTCGTGTTCGACACAGGCATCAATGGTTCTGGGGAAACGATAATGGTGGGACAGTTGATTGACGAAATTTACACCAAAGCCAGTCGGGGCGATGTGATCTATTGGGGCATTGTCCGCCGAGCTGCAGGTCTGTTAGACAAAGTAGATATTGGGCTGTCCGATGCGGTCACCGATATCCTCGTACGCCAAAAGCAGATTGCTGTAGGACGCGCCTACAGTCCGGATTCCCTGATCCGCCATCCTTTACCCCTGCAGGAATTACTAGAGAAACTGCGCAACTTCTGCCGGGAAGACATTCGCGATCGCGTACTCACCCAAGAAATTCTCATCTACCTCAGTCTCTTAGTCAAAGCAGAGCCGGATCTCTTGAAAGGATTGCTGACACTGCGGGTAGGCTATTTAATTGTGTTGCTGACCAGTGACCTAGCGCGAGAACTTCAATTACCCCAGGATGAAGCCTATGAACGGCTAATGCAATTGAGTCCCTATGAAATTTACACACGCTTGCGTCAGATTTTGGAAGGCTACGATGCCCTCGATCGCAGTCTCTTCAGCCAGGAATCTCTCCACTTGAAGCGACAAAACCAGATCATTGATTGGGTAGTCACCGGGGAGCAACCTAAAACCGATGAAGATTGGCTGCGAATGCGGCAGCTAGAAGGAGCCAGAGGCACCGTTCCCCAGAAATTCTATCCCAAGGTTTGGAAACTTCTGCATAACTGTAAAGGCTTAGTGATTGGGGATAAATTGGAACGGCGTAATCGTTTAGATAGCGAATTGTTGATTAGTGAAATGACCGCTGGGGAAACCAATTTTGCCCTGCAGGTAGAACACTTATTAAACAAAATCCAAGCGCCAGAATATCGCCATGTCAACATCGAAGCCATGGT
>JAYKGX010000173.1:0-3050 GCA_035285565.1 Synechococcales cyanobacterium | reverse complement strand
GACGAGCAGTTACTTTTGCAATGGAAGGGCGATCGTTGCTAACCACAAACTTGAATTACAAAACGCATCACTCAAACGGGTGAGTATCTCTGGTTACGAAGATCTTGAATGGGCAGTCAGGCTAACGTTCGCAATCACCGGACGCTAATAACCTTTGAATTCAACCGACCATATTGAGTCGTTCCGGCGCATTGCGGTTGTTAGCAAGCGTTGTCCGGTGATCGCCACCACCACACCTCTCCTAACCTCTCTCCCATAACCACTATCACTGTACCCAACCTTTCACTGAAGACAGAAAAATCTTTGGGACGCTTAATGTTGACCGAAAACCTCAATGAACTCAACCTCTCGGTTGGGGGCGATCGCCCCTTCACCCATAACCAGATGAGGTTTTGAGACAAGGGGTTGACAAATTCAAGTGCTCACCATAAGATGTGACCAATCGGTCATATGACCGATTGGTCACATCTCTTTTAGTGGAAATTATGCCATTCCAAACCTTCTTTAATCTGCCTGGTGTGAAGCGGCAAGTCATTATTGATGCGGCGATCGCAGAGTTTGCTAACCATAGCTATGAAGCGGCGTCGATCTCAAGTATTGTCAGCCAAGCGAAAATCGCCAAAGGTAGTTTTTACCAATACTTTAAAGATAAACAAGACCTGTATCTCTACTTGGTTGATTGGGCATTGGAGGAAAGGCGCGCTTTCATTGCCACGGCCAATCTTCCGAGCATTCAAGCTGGTTTTTTCGTGTTTTTGCGAGCCTTATTTCAAGCAAATTTAGAGTTTCAATTGGCGAATCCAGCTTTTACTCAGATTCTGTTTCGGGGACCTCTTTATGGCGATGTGCCGTTTCGGGAGGAAGTCTTTAGGAGAACAAAGGCTGGCTTAATCGAATTTATGCGCCGGTGCGTGCAAGAGGGCATTAACCAAGGGCAACTTTCAGCTCAGATCAATCCTAATATTGCCGCATTCATGATTGTCACCTTGGGCATTGAACTAAGGCGCTTTATTCCGATTGTTCTAGGAATAGACACAAATCAATTGATTAAGGATAACCCTAATGTAGACAGGGACGCTATTAGCAAAATCATAGACGACTTCGTTCATATCTTAGATCGCGGTATCGGAGGAAGCGATGGTTGATCATCCTCTGCCTATTTCCATCAAAATAGTTATTTTCTTGTTTCTTTTTACATTTATCCTGTCCGTAGCGCTAGAGAAACCGAAGCAGGAAATCCTGGCGCTCATGAAATCAAGCTTGATGGGGCGATCGCTGTTCGCAAATTACATTCTGCTGCCGATGTTGAGTCTGATTTTAGTTTGGGTATTCAGGCTACCGCCCGAAATTTCTGTGGGCTTTCTGATGGTTGCACTTGCCCCTGGAGGAATGCTGGGTCTGCATTTTGCTCGTATTGCCAAAGGCAACCTCGCTTACGCAGTAGGGTTGATTGTTCTGTTGTCGCTACTATCCATTATCATTACACCGACGCTAATTTATCTGATTTTTCCTGACATTGCCGCAACGGATGGATTTATTGTCTCACTCCTTGGTCGCCTGTTGTTATTTATTATCCCCCCATTTTTGGCAGGACAGATTATTCAACATTGGCTAGCGTCGATCGCAACAAAAGTGCAAAAGCTATCTTCCTTTTTATCGATTGTCCTCTTCATCACATTGACGGTTCTCACATCTAATCTCAAAGTTCTAGATACTCAAGCACTTGGATGGAATGGGGTGGCTGCGATCGTGGTGTTTGTTGGGATAGCTTGGTTTATCGGTTGGCAGATGGGCGGGCCAGAACTTGAAAATCGTAAAGTGTTGGCAATCAGTACCAGCATGAGAAATGTGGCAATTTGCTTGTTAATTGCTACGAGCAGTGTGGTCAATCAAAATACTGAGTCAATGATGCTTGGGTTTAATATGTTGCTGACTCCGATGAACCTAGTCTTTGCTGAAGCCATGAATCGCATCAAGCCAAAGTCTTAAAAGGAGGTAAACCAAGCAGATGCTGATTAGTTCTCTTCTAGGGTTACTGCTGCCGCAATGCCGGGATCCCCCGACTTGTCCATATTGCTAACACCAAATCAATATTTCCTCAACATTCTGACCAACTACAAAATCTACAATCTAGGAGAAACCAATGCTGAAACGATTTGAAGAGCTGAGCCGTACCGTTCGCAATCTACATTCTGTGACAGATTTGCTCAAATCAATGGGGGAGAATACCGAAAGCGTATTTGACATTGAAGATAACTTTCGAGGCAGCAAACAGATGAACGTCTGTGTCGATCGTGTCAAGGCGATTCCTGAAGCCCGCGCGCTGATGGAAAATCGTTATCTTGGGCCAGCGATCGATCTTGAAGCCCTATCTCAATTGTCTCGCGGCACCCTCGGCCATACTTATGCCACGGTGATGAAGGCACTGGGCTTTGACCCGAATTTCTTCCGCCAGCGGGAGATCGAAAGGGATGAAGACTGGTTGACCATGCGCCTTCGCAAAACCCACGATCTCGTCCACCTAGTGACGGGATTTGGGCCTACAGGTGGAGAGTTGGGTGTGCTCTCTATTCAAGCCGTGCAAATTGGTTATCCGAGTGCTGTAATGCTTCAGTCTGCCAGCATCGCTATGGCGCTGAAGCAACAACCGGAAAAACTTCAAAATATAACGCAGCAAGTGGCGAGGGGCATGGGGATGTCCATCCAAATGAAGCCGCTCATTGCTCAGCGATGGGAAGATGGTTGGGACAAAACAATTCGTCAATGGCGCGAGGACTTGAACATTACTGATCCAGTCATTGATGAACCCTACAGCCTCAAAAATCGCCTGCCAGATCTGGATTTGGATTGGTAACAGGGGGGCTTTGTAACCTTTTTCTGGTTTGTGCTTTGTACACGCTATGCGAACGTTTCTCCCTTTTTTCTATAGAATCCATTTGACATCTTTGAGAGACTTGAATTAGGGTAGGGATAGTGATGAGAGCAAATATCAAATGACCTACTCAAGCAGCTTGAAAGATCAGGAATGGGCAGTCTTATACCAATTTAAA
>JAYKGX010000172.1:0-11436 GCA_035285565.1 Synechococcales cyanobacterium | reverse complement strand
AATCCAATCGGCTGTTGTAAAAAATTCTGTTGCTAAGCGGGCACTGCCATACTCATGCCGTAGCGGATCTTGTTCATAAAGGAGTTGCAGAGTTGGATCAGCCAGGATGGGATGTTTTTTCAAGCCGACCCGTAAACTAAATTGTGGCAAAATCCGAGAGAGTAAGCGTCCTAACCAGCGTTTACACAGGGGCACCTTCACCCCATTGAGCGCAGGCGCAGTCACGATCAATCCTGCAATGGATTCCGGCGATCGCAGCGTATAGTCGAGGGCGATCGTCCCTCCCAAGCTATGTCCCCATAGGAAACAGGGACAGACGGGATGTTTGTCTCGAATGCGTTGGATAAACCGCCGTAAATCTTCCCGAAACTCAGTCCAGTGGTTAATATGCCCACGTTGACCCGGCGATCGCCCATGTCCCCGCAGATCAAATCCATAAACCACATAACCTTGTTCCACTAAATAGTCAGTGGCTGGAGCAAACAAACCGCTATGACTTCCCAGCCCATGCACCGTAATCACCACCGCTTGTGGCAGCTCATCGGGCGACCAACTTTGATAGAATAGGCGCATTCCATCCAGCCCTTCAAACCAGCTTACACAGTGTTGCATAGTACCCTCATGACCATCAACTTAAGGTTTTAAACTCAAGGTCTCAAACTCAAGGTCTCAAACTCAAGGTTTCAAGCTCAAGGTCGTCAGGCTGGCTGTGCAAATTGGGCTAGTTGTTCAGGTCAAATCCTCTCATCTGCTTCTATCCTATCAAAGACCATTTGGATTTGAAAAGAGCAGGTCATTCCGGTGATTGAATATAATTTGATTGAAACAGGGCGATCGCGTTTCTGCCTTCTTGAAACCCACGGCGATAATAAAATAATAAGCTTAGAATAAAGTGGGAATAACGATGGGGCGCAGGCTGACGGCTATTTTGCCAACCTAGACAATAGAGTTGATAGCCAAGTTTGCCGATCGTTTGGTGAGCCATAAGTTAGTGTTTGGGTAAATTTTTGGGGCAATTAAAATGGGGCAATTTGCATAACATACAGACATTAGACTTCATGCATACAGATCAGATTTCATGCAGATATGCAGTCTCAGGGTTGTTCTGGCTGAACCCTCATGAATTCTCTGATTGTAAATTTAACTACGATTTCTCCTCCCTTGGTTCCGGATGGGGAAAAATAAAAAGTTATAAACTTTTCTGAAAATTGCTAAATTTTTCTAACTCCTTGGCGATCGGTCATCGCTCTCGTTAGGCGGTTGTCCTATGATGAAATTAGGTTTGGGAGCTTCTATTGGAGGTGACCTTGTATGGATAGCCTATGGAATGCCGCACATTGGGATCTTGATCATTTACTGACCTATGCCTTACTGAAAGTTGCTCTTTTGCTGGCGATCTTGTTTGCCCTATACCTAGCAACTACGGAAGTCTATATTTTTAGCCCCTTCTACTTTTCACCCTTCTTCTGCTAGGGGCTTGTTGACGACGACTGGGGAGCCTGGATTCAATGACCTGTAAAGGTGGCGGTTACCTGCGTACAATTACCCGTATTGGGGTCAATAGTGAAGGCATCGATCGTCACCTGGGTAAAGCCAGCATCTCTAGCCCAACCTCCGGTATGGGTCGCGAAAGCGGCTCGGCGTAGGGCGGTGGGTTGATCCACTCCTTCCCGGAGCAGTCGTCGGAATTCGGCGTTAAAGCGATCGAGATTATCCCCGCCCCCCCACTGACCTTGGACACCCCGCACGCCGCTATGACCGTGAATTCGGCGGAAATGAGCCAGTGCCGCTTCAAACTCCGCCCGCCCCCGCAGTTGTGAGGAGCGATGGGTTTCCGACTGACCCGGAAGATCGCCTCGGCGTAACACAAAGTCCATGGTCATAATGCCATTTTCCAGGCTAGAGGAGGCATAATAGCGCGCTTCCGGTTCACCCGCCAGATTGGTATCTCCGACAAACTCACTCGTCCGAAACGTTTCAGGACTGCTGTCGCGCTCCAGTCTGCCTGCGGGATCTAGCTGGTCTGGCGGACGACTGGCAACGACATTTACAGAACTGGGTACGGCATGAGTGCCCATGGGATTGCCCGCTTCATCTAATAAGGCAAGTTCCACCTCACTCCCCAAGGTAATTCGGAAATCGGAGTAGCCGATCGCCGTACGATGTTGGCCAAAGGACACTTGGCGCAGGGCTTCCTGAGCGATCTGAGCCGAGTTCCAGGTGGGATTTGCCCCTCGGATGCGAACAAATTGCCGTTGGAAGTTCAGCAGGTTGCGATCGGCTAATCCCCCACCCAGATTTTCAGGCTCCCGCCCAAAGGTATTGCGATAGGCTGCGTTGGTTTGTTCTAGGGCAATGCGGGTGAAGGAGAGATCCCCTGGTAGATCGAGAATGACGTTTTGTCCCCCGACTTGCGTGCGGGTATCTAAAGACATGGAGGGTGGACCAGCGGGATTGCCTTGCCGATCGAGCGGCACACTGACTAAGCCCCAAATCACAATTTCGCCATCAATATTGGCTGTGAGGGTCAGATCCCAACTGCGATCGCCGGGCCGCAGGGTGGGTAAGGTTGGCTCTTGGATGTGACTGCGCTCAATGACTCGACGGGGACGGGCTTCTGCTGCCACAAACCCACGCCCGCTGGTGTACGAATCGATTTCAGCCGCGTGCTCCTCAAGCTGTTCTTGAATCGAAGCCAACTCTTGGGCGATCGCTTCTGCTTGGGTTTGCAAGTGATGTGCATCAGCAGTGCCCAAGGCAGCCATACGTTGTTCTAGGGCTGCTTGACGCGCTGACAAATCGGCTTGAATGGCCGTCAGTTTTTGCACTTCCAAACGGGCTTCAAACCCCTGATCGCCATAACCGGGTTGAATCCGGAGCCAACTGAAAATGCGATCGCGCAGACGACGAATGAAGCCCAACACCCCTTGGTAGCGTCTGAGCTGGCGGGCGGTTTCCGCATGAGCTTGCACATGACTCGGTTCAGCGGTGGGGCCCACTTCCATCCGCAAGTTCCCATGCAGATAGACGACTCGCACCGTATGCCCGGTCAAGGTTGGGTTTTCAATGATGGGTAGCCCCTGCAAATCCGCTGGAACTGCGGCTGCCAAGGCGGCTCGTTCTTCGGCAGTTCTGATGCGACCTGCTGCAAAAAATTGAGTGGCTGCCGTTTCCGCTTCTCGACCGGGTAAGGTGGCTGCTCCGGCGGCTAAGGTCGTCTCTCCTGCCTGCGGTAAGCTCACCCCTTCCAGTTCTTGCCGAAAGGCGACCAAGGCATCATATTCTGGATCACTGCGGGAACTGCCAACCCCTGTGGCTTCTAGTTCTCCCAAGCGGGCGATCACCCCTTCTAGGAGAGCCTGTCTGGCTTCAGGATGTTGCATCATCGGACGGCACAGCTCAGCCAGTTCTGTGGGAGTGTTGGGGCGTTCACGGGTCAAGCGTTCCATGGCATGACTCACTGAGGTTTCCACTGGCATCCCCAGGAGCGATTCAAACAATTCACCCAGATCATCGGCAAAATTGCGCGATAAAACGGCCCAGGCCCGCGCTGCACTCAAACTCTCTGCTTGACTGGCATTGCGTAAAAAGGTGGCAATTCCAATCAAGGCAGACACTTCCCCAATTCCCTGGGTATTTAAATAGGCTCGATAGCCCGCCGCCGCCAACTGTCCCAACGGTCCTAGCGATTGCAAAGCGGCCATTTCCAGCGAGATTTTGAGGGCTTCTCCCATGATTTGCGCCATGCTTTCTGGGCTAATCAATTGCATGATTTGTTCGCCCACGCCATGTTCAATATTGGCGATCGTAAAGACCGCAGCCAGGTGATATTCAGCGGTTTGATGTTGGACAAAAAATTGATCTAAATAGCTGTGCAAATCACCCACTAAGGTTGCCACGATTTGATCGGACGAGGTGCTGCGATCGTCTGGATTGATACCTGCCTGAGTGCTCGCAGCGGCTAACCTGTGCTGGAGATCCACTGCAGCGCGATCGGGCTGGGGCGAAGCTTCTCCTCTGACATAGCGAGCCACACTGGTGGCAGAACTCCTTTCCACTGAACCCTCTCCGAGCGATCGCCGTTCTGCTTGGGGTTGGTGAGGCTGTTCTAAGGTGACCCGTTGTTGTTGTTGTGCCAGTAAATAGTGCACGACTTCCGGCGGCATGACTCGGTGTTCACGGGCGATCGGTTGTTGGTCAGGATCCATGGGATCTATGACAGTAATGAGATAGCTCCAGCCTTCCTGCGCCTCCGTGGTTCGCAGCCCGACCAGCGGTACTAAGGGTTCTGAAGCTGGGACGATTCCAGCCTCCCTGGCAGCCGTCGGTTGCTCTGCTGCTGGCCGTTGAGCGACTTGGCTAAATCGAGTGGCGGTGGTTTGTTGCTGTTGTTGTGCTAAGGTCGTGCGAGATTGTGTTTCTCCCTGGGCATCGATCGACACACTTCCCCTAGCTGGATACAGTTCTGCATAGTCATAGTTCGGTTCAGAAGCAGTGCCGGTGACATCGGGCTGAACCCGTCGCAGACGATGGCGGTCTAGTTGGGTGGAAAATTCTGTGGAAACCCCGCCGCCCATCCCATGGGTGAGCATCTGGGCGGCTGTGTTCATCAGAAAAGCGCGACCGATTCCACTTTGCAACCCGCCAAAGGGACTGCCAGTATCAATTCCGGCTAACCGATATGGCTCTCCCATCAGTTGGATGGCAAGGCGATAGATGGGATCCTGCTGCTCTTGGGCTGGACTGACGAAGGCAAACCAGCGACGGAACAGGCTGCCAAATTCCACCAGATCATAGCGAGGATTAGCGGGAATCACTGCTTCTCGGATGCGGCTCACCTGCGTACTCTGGTCAGTCACCCGCTGGGACAACTCGCCCATAAACTCAATGGAAGCATCATCCATCGTCTGCGGCAGGGCTTCTTCGGCAAACACGCGGCTGGTGTCGGAAATGCCTTGGTGCTCAAACACGGGATTGGTCAGGGCAATATCCTGATCGGCTAACAGTGTGACCCGATCGCCCAGGGCACTTCGTGTTGCTTCTTCTTGGGCGGCTACGGTGCGGATGTGGGCAATTTCTCCTGCTGCTCGGGTCACTGCCTGATCCAGGGGCGTGGTTCGGCTAGTTCCGGTGGTTTGCAGTTGCATCAGACTTTGGTTGAGCAACAACACTGATCGGGCGAGTCGTCCAATTTCCTGACCCAGGGCGGCTCTTTCCTCTTGGGCAGCCGCTTCCCCCGCTTCGGAATCGACAGAAGCAAATTCTAATCTTCTGCTCATCAGTTCCTGCAGGGTGGCTTCTAATTCCACTTCCAACAGCGCGATCGGATCTTCTGTAGCAGCGATGACCCGTTCGAGATCATCGTAAAGGTGTGACCAAGCAGAATCGGCTGTGGTGGTGACTTCTGGAGGCGCGCCCGTGAGAGCACCCAAAAAGTAGTTGGTAATATCGGTTGCAATGCCCCGGATCAGATAGTTCAGACTATAGGCTGGTCTGGTGCCTTGGGCTTGGGGTGGGAGGTTGGTTTCCAGTAGGGTTTTCAAGTTGCGCAATGCGATCGCAACTGTAATCCCGCTATCTGTTGCCCCGCTATCCGTTGTTCCGGTATCTGCTGGGGGAACTTGCACTTCTGCTACTGCTTGTGCCCGTTGTTCCAGTTCACCGATCGCTTCATCGGGCAACACCTGCAACCCGGCTGAAACCAGTTCATCTCCTAAGCTAGTGGGATCGGTTAATGAGCTATGTAATGCGACTTGAATCAGCAACCGAAGATTACTGCGATGGCGATCGAGATTAGTTAGACAATCACTAGAAGAACTGCAATTGCGTTGAATCTGGGGCGAGAGTTGTCCAGGGGATCTGGTTTGTGTGGGGTGCTGAGTTGTTTGCTGCACCACATGGGTCAACTCATGGGCTGTCAATTCGTTATTGCCGGGAGCCTTGCCTGCGCCATAATAGACATGATTGCCATGGGTAAACGCCTGCGCCCCGATCGCCTGATTCATTTGCACGGATTCTGCATCTGTATGCACCCGCACCCCACTAAAGTCGGCCCCAAACCGGGGTTCCATGAACGATCGCACCTCCTCAGACAGTGCCTGACCTCCGCTGCGACTGTGGCTCAATTGTTGTTCTAACCCGATTGCCGCTGTTTCTGCACCTTTGGCTTGTGGCTGGCGTTGTACCAGGGGCGTAATGTCGGCCGCGATCGGCTGGGTTTGTAAGGGCTGGGTTTGTAAGGGCTGATGCTCAGGATGGTTTGCGGGTTCAACCGATCGTTGGTGGCTGGGCGGCACCACTGGATCGGGCATTCGCATCACCTGGGCTGCGACGCGATCGGCTTCTTGCTCGTACTGATCTTGAGGTGGACCGATCGTCAGTTTCGGCTGAATTGGTGGCAGATTTGCTTGTGGGGTTGTTGGGGGTGGACTGTCTTGCGATCGCGCTTGCAAGGTTTCTACTGGATCTTCGGCGGTCTCTTCAGGGGTTGCCGGAGTTTCTAGTTTGGGTTGTACTGGAGGTGAACTGTTGGTTCCGGCAAATGGATTGATCTTGAGTAGATCGACCTGAGACGGCGATCGTGGTTCTGTTGCAGTTTTTTCGTCCTCAGCAGTGTTTTGTGAGGGCACTACAAAGGCACGTCCCCCTAACTGAGCGGTGGGTGGGTGGCTTTGGCTCAGATTGATGGTTGGTTTTTGAGACTGGTAACCCATGGTTTGTGGCTCTCTATTGCTGGTAACCTATCATCATTGCGATCGCACAACAGTCTCTCTGATTATCCATACGGTGATAACAGAATGACAGGAGACTTTAGTTAATCATCCAAAAGAGAGATGGTAATCTGATTTGATGGATAGGATTCTGGCAAACCGCCCCCCAGCCCCCTTTCTTGGATGCCTGAAAGGCTATAGTTTGGGGGTGCCATTGGCGTAGCCTGTGCAAAGCACGTAACCGTTCAAAGTCTCCCAAACTTGGGGGGTTTAGGGGGCGAAAAAGTGTTGATTCTCACGAGTGATTTCGGATTGCTATAGAAATTCTCTTTCAGTTGTAAGAGTGGGACAGGCTTCTAGCCTGTTCAGGCAGAATTCCCACTCCACAAATCAATTAGGATTGCTATATATGCGATCGCTTTTCATTCTAAAATCTGAAATCTATGCGATCGCTTTTCATTCTAAATCTGAAATCTATGCGATCGCTCTTTGCTCTAAAATCTGAAATCTATGCGATCGCTTTTCATTCTAAATCTGAAATTTATGCGATCGCTCTTTGCTCTAAAATCTAAAATTTAAAATTGATTTGTTTGTTGGCGGGATTTTTTTGGGCGCGGGATGCGCGCCCCTACGGGGTTTATCGACCCTATGACAAATATTTCGTGCAAACGCTCATGATGGTGCCTTCGGGTAAATTCAACATTTGGGTTTGGGTTTCGTTCCAAGGACTGGGACGACTCCATTCATGGGTTTCGGAAAATCCACGAATGTGTAAATGTTGATCGTTGCTTGCACGTCTTTGGGTTTGCCAATGAGCCACACTTGAATGGGATCACGATCGCTTCCCCCGGTTTCAATTTTTCTGGCAGCAGAATGTCCCGATCGCCTTTTGTACGAACGATCGCGTTTCAATTGAGTCATGAAAAAACCTCTAATTGACTGAGATGATTTTTAGAGTTCGGATTTTGGATTTTGGATTCCATCTGGAAGCTACACCAACGGTTGTTCACCAATGGCTTGACTCAGATGATTTTAGATTTTGGATTTTGGATTCTTGAATTTGGCTCGGTTCCCCCTTATTAAGGGGGCTAGGGGGATCGAGCGATTGACAGGAACGAGTTTCGTCAAACTGATGTTAACCTTGGCTCAGGAATACGAGAACTTCTAATCTCTCAAATGCGCTAACACTCCCATAATGTAAGTCGCAGCCACTGCCCGATCGTCTCCTACAATAATCAGGCTAAATAAGCGATCGGCTAATTCTGAGAGCTGTTGGGGAATGCGCGCTGGATTCCGAAAGGCTAAGAGGGGTGTCGATCGCCAATCTAACACGACAAAGTCTGCTTCTTTTCCGGGTTCTAGGCTGCCAATTTTGTCCTCCAAGGAGAGCGATCGTGCGCCGCCTAAGGTTGCTAGATAGAGGGCTTGGAAGGGAGACAGCTTTTGCCGACGTAATTGCGCCACTTTATAAGCTTCACTGGCGGTTTGTAATAACGAAAAACTGGTGCCTGCTCCCACATCGGTTGCTAAGCCGACGTGAATGGGAAATGCCTGAGATTTAGCTTGTTCTAGCTTGAAGAGTCCACTCCCTAAAAATAAGTTAGAAGTGGGACAAAAGGCGATCGCGGATTTGGCTTCTGAGAGGCGCTGAAATTCTTCGTCAGTCAACTGAATGCCATGGGCAAAAATGGAACGATCGCCTACTAATCCGGCTTGATCGTAAACATCCAGATAGTTCTTGGCTTGGGGAAAGAGCGATCGCACCCAGTTCACTTCATCGATATTTTCAGATAAATGGGTGTGCAAATAGGTGTCAGGATATTCCTGCAATAGTTGTCTAGCGGCCTCTAATTGGGCGGGGGTGGAGGTGGGGGCAAACCGAGGGGTGATGGCGTAGAGGAGTCGTCCCCGGTTGTGCCAAGTTTCAATCAGGGCTTTGCTCTCGGTATAGCTAGATTGGGCGGTGTCCATGAGGGCGGTTGGCGCATGACGATCCATCATCACTTTGCCAGCAATCAGGCGTAGATTGCGTTGCTCAGCTACTTCAAATAAGGCTTCTACTGATTCTGGATAGACGGCTGCCAACACCACCGCCGTTGTGGTGCCATTGCGTAATAGTTCTGCCACAAATACTTCTGCGACTTGATGGGCATAGGCTTTATCCCGAAATTTTTGCTCTGTGGGAAAGGTGTAGGTTTCTAGCCATTCCAGAAGCTGTTCCCCGTAGGAAGCAATCATTTCCGTTTGGGGCAGATGCAAATGCAGATCAATCATGCCGGGAATGATCAGGTGTTCGGGATAGGTGATGAGGGGCAAGTCTGCATAGGTGGGTTGCAGTTGTTGATAATCTCCTAAGGCTTGGATATGACCGCGATCGATGACTAATAGTGCATCGGGAAAATAGCGCACTGCTTGCGATTCTGGGACATAAAAGGGATCAGCTACAAAATCCAAACAGGCACTGCGGATGGCGATCGGTGATCCTGGGGCAGCAGGTGTGTTGATCATGGGGGAGCGATCGGCGTGAAGGGTCTGAGGATGAATCATGACTGAATGGCTTGCATGATTGAACGAATGGGGGTTCCTGAATGGGGGTATGAATGCTGGAAGTACTCTGCCCCAAGGAAAGTGGGCTGGGGACTAGTATAGCAGTTTTGTCGAAGGACGATCGCTCCCCAACCAGAGTCTCCCGCTAGAACTCCATAAGTCTCTCTTGCCTAGAAAGAGTATGATAGAAGCAGTTCTTCAGGTTTGGAGTGGACAAAATGCGATCGCTGTTTCACTTGGCTGAAATACTAGCTACTCCAGTCTTCTAGCTGCAAACCAGGAATCGAAGTAAAGTCTCGCTGGTTACGAGTTACCAAAATAGCATTTTGAGAAAGGGCGATCGCGGCAATCTTCAAATCCTGTCGTCCACCTCGAAACCGTTGCGCGATGAAGTTGTCATAAATACCATAGCTTGTGAGATCAAAGGGGATAATTGTAATTGTATTGAAGTACAAAACCGATCGCACCAGACGTTCATAGTTTTCTGTCAGTTGTACTGGATTCTCTGAGTTCCGAATGGCGGCCAGCCAACCCCGCATCTGTTCCTCAACTGAAATGGCAGTCACGGCTAACTCATCTGCTGCAAAGCCAGAATAACGTTGCACCACACCAGGGTTTCCCCGCTGAAACAGTGAAATGTGATCCGTAGCCAGAATTCTGAGCGTCACGAAGTTTTCTCCGCCAAAGCTGCTTCTTCTTGATCAAGTTGGTGGAAATATTCGTCCCGGTCTTCCTGGCGAAAGGCTTCAACTTGTTCCAGCATCTGATCAAAGTAGGGGTCATCCTGGAACATCCCGGCAAATTTCATGGAAGGGTGGGTTGTGCGGGATGGTAATTCGATTTCTAGCTGTGTGAGTTCGCCGTTCTCCGGTATTGTAGCAAGATTTTGAGTCATCATCTGATGTAGGCGCTCAACCGCAATTTCTCGCGTCTCACCGATCGCCCGACCCGATGCCAAACCTGGAATCACTGCAATCCATCCCCCCATAACTTCTTCCAATAAGACCGGATAAGTTACTTTGGCAGTATTCTCTTGGCTCACTTTAATTGGGTTGGCAACCATAGTTGAGAAGATGAGTTAGATTTAATCATGAGTATAGCAGTTTTGCTGAGGGACGATCGCCCCCCAATCAAAGACTGCCACAACTCCATAAGTCTGCCTTGCCCAGAAAGAGTATGATAGAAGCAGTTCTTCAGGTTTGGAGTGGACAAAATGCGATCGCGGTTTCATCACAATCAACTGGCTTTGATAGCGTTACTAACATTGCTGGGAGTGACTGGTGGAACATTGCAGATACAAACCAAGACGATCGCAGCTCCGGTGGCTGAAGCACAAGTCCAAGAGATCGATCGATTGATTGCTGATGGAATGAGATTATTTGAGGAAGGAAGTGCAGAGTCTTTACGGAAAGCGATCGTTCAATTTGAAAAAGCTTTACAGCTAGCGCGATTGTCCCAGATGCGAGAAAAGCAAGCAGACTCTCTACTGATGCTGGGCAGATTACATCGTCGTTTAGGTGAGAGACAAAAAGCACTGGAATACTATAATCAATCCTTGCCCATCTGGCGAGGATTGGGAAATCGATCGGTGGTCGCAACCACGCTCAGTAACATCGGTCTTGTCTACGATGATTTAGGTGAAAAACAGAAAGCACTAGAATACTACAATCAAGCCTTACCGATTCTTCGAGCCGTGGGCGATTCTCCAGAGGAGAGGTTGCGACAACGATCGGGTGAAGCCATGACACTCAATAACATCGGTGGTGTCTACGATGATTTAGGGGAGAAACAACAAGCGCTCTCATACTATGATCAAGCCTTACCGATTCTTCGAGCAGTGGGCGATCAATCGGGTGAAGCTACGACGCTCAGTAACATCGGTCGTGTCTACGATGATTTAGGAGAGAAACAAAAAGCGCTCTCATACTATAATCAAGCCTTACCGATTCGTCGAGCCGTAGGCGATCGATTAGGGGAAGCCACGACACTGAATAACATTGGTGCTGTCTACGGTGATTTAGGTGAAAAACAAAAAGCACTGCAATATTACAATCAAGCTTTACCAATTCTTCGGGTCGTGGGCGATCGATCGGGGGAAGCCCGGATACTCAATAACATCGGTCGAGTCTACTCTGATTTAGGAGAGAAACAAAAAGCGCTCTCATACTATAATCAAGCC
>JAYKGX010000171.1:0-5977 GCA_035285565.1 Synechococcales cyanobacterium | reverse complement strand
CCATCTGCTTTCGAGGTTTATTTCAGAGTTAGATTTAGACCCAACTTTGATTAAATCCCATCCTAACTACCCAAACCTACGCTCCTACGGCATCATAGCCCCTTAATTCTGTCCGAACCATTGTTAAAGACCAGGTGTTAGCTGATGTGATTTATCTATGGAACGGCGAGGATTAGTTCATTTTCTGCTGGTGCATGTTTATTGGAACACCGATCTCAATTTAGTTTGGCAGGTGATTCAAGAAGACTCGCCGCCCTTGAAGCGGGTGGTTATGCAAATCTTGGCTGAACAGACCGATCGGTGAACAGGGTCAGTCGTAACAAATCCTACTGAGCAATGCTTATTTGTCTATCTTGCAGATCAACCAACAGTATTTTTCGATGAACTCAACGTCAGGCTGCCAGTTCCAAGTTTTGCAATAGAAGTGCATCTCACCATTGGTCATTTATTGGACTGGTTACTAGAATAGACAGGTGCAAGGATTATGACTTGTTAAAAACTAAAATCACGGATTTCACAGGTCTCCCGATCGCCTCTCCCTGGGCATCGCGCTTGCCCCAGTGCAGAAATTTTTCCGCCCCTGCCACCCGGTACAACGCAGAAGAGGTACCCCCATCGAGGTTCAACGCCTGCAAAGCACCTAACTGTTGCATCAATTGCGCCACTTGCGGTAAGGTCATGCCACCCCCCGGCTGAGACTGTTCCACCATCACCAGAATCACCTCTCCCTGGGCCGTTAACCCGATCGCACTGCGAGCATTTGGCTGGTGTAACCCGATCGCATCGCGCCCCCGCTCGGCATCCCAAAAGCCTTCTCGTTCCGCTGTCAGTTGGGGTAAAAGTTGCGGCCCTGCACCCACGGCATCCATCACGCGGCAATGGCTGGGAACTGGATCTTGATGATAGTTAATACTGTAAACGAAGCGATCGCTTTTCTGATTACTTTTCTGCTGATCTGAAGAATTCTGACAATGATAACGACGGAATTCACTACGATTCCAAATCTGTTGCAAATAAGGTTGTAAATCCGGATTCTGAATCAGTCGATCGTTTTGTTGAGGATCGGCAACTTGTTTACCCAATACCGTGATGTAGGAAGTTGATAAGCCATTGATCGGATCAAAAAAACCAGCATTCAACCCAGCGATCGCCCCTTTTTTCTGCACGAATCGATCGACGGTTGTTAAATCAGTTGCAACTCCTACTGAAACGGTATAATTCTGAGGAATCCGGAGAATGTGGGCGATCGCCTTGGGGAATTCTTGTTTTTGATACTGTAATGGGAGTGGAGCGATCGGGGTTGAGGGCGCTGAAGGGTCAACTGAACGATCGGAGCGGCGATCGGGTTGGGGCTGGGCAAAACAGGCGGTGACCAACCCCAGCAGGGCACCTGTCAACACCCGCATCCTGAGCCGCCTCGACTTCCCCGCACCCCCCATCAACATTTGGCATTAAACCCGAGCTTCCTGGGATTGCCCATCTTCCAGGTTAAACAGCAAACAGAGCGTTTCCATCGCCTGCCGCCTTGCTTCTACATCCTTCTGCGATCGCAACTGCACCATCGGGTCATGCAAAATTTTATTGACAATCCCACGGGTTAGCGCTTCTACAATTTCTTTATGCTTTTCGCCAAATTCATTGCCCAAGCGGGAGAAGGCCTTTTCCAACTCCTGGGTGCGAATCGTTTCTACCTTATCTCGCAAACTGCTGATAGTTGCCACCGTGTCTAGCGATCGCAGCCAAGTTTCAAAGCTGTCAGACTCCTCTTCCAAAATGCCTTCCGCTTCCATTGCCATTTGCCGACGGCTTTCTTGGTTTTGCGCCACGACCGCCTTCAAATCATCCACGTTATAAGCCCGCACATAGCTCAGCTCATTGACATCAGCAGCCACATTACGCGGTACTGCAATATCGATCAGCGAAGTCAACCGTTGGGGATCAAGGACAGCTTCCAACTTGGCGCGATCGAGGATCGGTTCTGTCGCAGAAGTCCCCGTAAACACCAAATCAGACTCTACCAAGCGTGCCATCATCTGATCCATCAAGCCCAGCTTCAGATTTGCTTCTGGAAATTCCTTGGCCAGATCTTCTGCCCGCCCCAGGCTACGGTTCAACACCGTCATATCGGTTGCCCCTTTCGAGACCAAATGCTTCACCAAGAGCCGAGACATCCGCCCTGCCCCCAGGATCAAAATCTTTTGGGGTGCGAGATCGCCTAACTTCATCTGGGCCAATTCCACGGCGGCTGAGCTAATGGAAACTGCGCCTGTACCAATACTCGTTTCTGTCCGTACCCGTTTCCCAGCCCCGATCGCTTGCTTAAACAACTGATTGAGCGTCCGCCCCATGCTGCGATACTGCTGGCCTGCTTGGTGGCAATATTTTACCTGAGCCAGAATCTGTCCTTCCCCCAAGACCAAACTGTCTAGCCCTGCCGAGACCCGCAACAAATGCATGACAGCATCCTGATGCAGCAACGTAAACAAGTAGGGACGCAATCTCGGCAACGGCAATTTACTATGATCTGACAAAAATTGCATCACCTCGCGGATTCCAGATTCCACTTCCGTGAGGACTAAATAAATTTCTAAACGGTTACAGGTACTGAGAACGGCCACCTCTTCCACATGGGGGCAATGACAAAGCTGTGCTAAAGCCCCTTCATACTGAGGCTCTGGAATGCTCAATTTTTCCCGAATTTCAACAGGCGCTGTCTTGTGAGTCAGACCTACAACCGCGATGTTCATATTAAAAAGCGTTTCTTGCTAAAGGATGGCAAATTTTAGAATTTCAACTGTTTCAGCCTACACAGGCAAAAGGGGTTCACTGGTGGGACTGTTGCTGCAATCCCGTGAACCCCCTTGCCAATAGAACCTTAGCGTAATTGCAGGCTCTTGGGTTGATTCCACATGTGAATGGTATCCACAAAGCGAGCCGTCTTAGATTGGCTGGAAATCACCAGCGTTTCTGTGCGGGCCCCGCCATTGAAGAAGCGAACGCCTTGCAACCAGTTGCTGGTGGTAATGCCCGTTGCCGCAAATAGAACGGTTTCACCCGAGGCTAGCTCAGCGGCATCATAGACGCGATCGGGATCGGTAATCCCCATGGTATGGAGTCGCTCAATGTTGGCTTCCTTGCTTTCGCCAATCAATCCGGTCTTGACGATCTCAGGATCGTAGATCAGTTGACCCTGGAAGTGCCCACCGAGACATTTCATCGCAGCAGCAGTAATCACCCCTTCCGGCGCGGCCCCAATCCCCATGAGGGCATGAATGTTGGTGCCCGCGAAGCCGCAGTTGATGGCCGCTCCCACGTCTCCATCACTGATCAATTGCACCCGTGCGCCCGTGTCCCGGATTTCTTTGATCAACTCATTGTGGCGCTCGCGTTTCATCACCACCACCACCAGTTCATCAATTGCCCGATTCAAACACTCCGCCAGAATCTTCAGGTTTTCGGTTGCAGACTTGTTAATGTCCACTTTACCTTTGGCTGCTGGGGGAGCCGCTAATTTCTTCATGTAGAAGTCTGGGGCAGCAAACAAGCCACCCTTCTCAGCAACAGCCAGAACCGCGATTGAACCGGGTTGACCATAGGCACAGAGGTTGGTACCTTCACAGGGATCCACAGCGAAATCAACTTCCACTAGCTCTTCTGGGTTGCAGAAGTCTGCACCACCGGGCTGGCTGCAAATTCCCACCTCTTCCCCGATGTAGAGCATGGGGGCATCATCCCGCTCCCCTTCCCCGATGACAATCCGACCCCGCATCCGGATCTGATTCATCTTTTTGCGCATGGCTTCAACGGCTGCCTCATCCGCACCGTCTTTGTCACCCTTTCCGACTAAACGGGCAGACGCGATCGCTGCCTGTTCTACGATCTCAATAATCTCTAAGCCAAGAGTGCTATCCATGCGTCCTCCAAACTGCTGATTTGCTACCTGGATTGTTTACTGTCCAAGGTGACTTCAGTTAACCAGTCTATCAAAGGGGTGTGACGCGCTTGAAGCGGCTTTTCTGATAGAGGTGTTAAGTTTTGTGCAAAGAGTCTAAAGAATTTTCTCAGGTTTCCGTCTTCAAGCGATCGGATCCACAAATAATCCAAGAAAATTCAGTCCATTCATCCCCACCCCCTTCTTCGCGCTCCCTTCGCCTCTCCCTCCAAGCTTCAGTCTTTTAACGTATAATCGCAGTATCTTCTTATCTCGATCGACCTCACATGACCCTGCGTAAACCAAAAGCGACTACTAAGTCAAACGCATTAAGCAAGCGCCCAAATCTAGACACAAACCAGCTCATGCGTCGTGCGGATGAGCTGATTAACGCAGCGTCTAACCGCTATCGCATTACTGTGCAGGTGGCAAATCGGGCGAAGCGTCGTCGGTTTGAGGATTTTGACTCCGGCGAAGATCCGCTGATGAAGCCTGTGATGCGGGCGATCATTGAAATGTCGGATGAATTGACCCAACCTGAAATTATCGGCGAGTAAAGCCCAGTGACTGCCGTGCGGAAACGGTTTTCTATCCTCTTCCTATTGTTAGGCTTCACCCTGTCGCTTTTCCTGTCTGTGGGAGGAGCGATCGCCCCTTTGGGGTTGCCTGTGCAAGCCCAAATCGTGCGAATTAACGAGGCGGCTCCCCTGGTCTATCAGCAGATCCCCAGCCTGCCCTTGGAAAATCGATACATCAGCAAGAAAACGGGCAAAGTTGACGAAAAGAGTACGCTGGTTGCCCGGTTGATTCGCTACCATGCCTTTGTTAAGGGCCGACCCATTCAGTATCGGCTGGATTGGAAGCTCACGCTAGCCGACTATTTACAGGTGAATGATTTCATCGAACCAGGTACCTATCCCGGTGGCGAAACCCTACGGGAAAATCCTTTAGAACGCGATCGCACCGTGATCAAGAGCCTCACCCGTCTGCAACGCGATCAACTCGTTCAGGTTTTGGTGAATCTCTTACAGGGTGACCGTCGCCCTTCTTAGGAATGTTGCAAGTGAGGTCGCGATCGATGACCCCGTTGATAAAATCTGGTCTTGGCTGGCGAGTGGGTTGGGATCCCAATGCACCCCAATATCCTGCCCTGGTGGGGACTGATGACTGGGCGATCGAATTGACGGCCGCAGAGCTAGCAGACTTTTGTCGGTTGACCGATCGCTTGGTGGCCACCTTGGAAACTCTGGCAACGGAACTGATGGATGAGGAAGCTATCACCTGTGAACTGGAGTGCGATCGCCTCTGGGTGGAAGCAGAAGGGTTTCCCCATGCCTATCGGTTGCGTCTGATTCTTCAGGAAGGTCGCCGTGCCGAAGCCACTTGGACCGCTGCCGCCACCCCAGAACTCTTGCAGGCTCTCCGAACGTTACAGGTCTTCTAACCGCACTCATCGGATCATCCTCAGAGGCGATCGCCAGAATTTCCCATCTTTTTTCAGAAACCTGTTGCGTCATCTCAAGGATATGTTATATTAGCTAAGCCGCTCAGGAAACTCCAAGCTTTTTTAGTGCCTAAATTAGGCGGGCTATAAAGCTTTCTGAACGGTAAGAAACCCTTCTAGTCAGTTCTGTCTTGAGGGTTCTGTTTTTGAGTTACGGGGCGTAGCGCAGCTTGGTAGCGCACTACTTTGGGGTAGTAGGGGTCGTGGGTTCAAATCCCGCCGCTCCGATTGCATGAAACCTCCTCTAACAGGGGGTTTTGTTGTATGCAGCAATATGAATGCACTGTCACCCCTAGTTGTCTTTTTTGGACAACCACGGACATCAATACCCATCCCTAGCCCAACAGTACCCCTAGGATTGGTATACAAGTGGTATACGGGGGCAAGGGCGTGGTGGGGAAGAGGTCCGTCAAGGTTGAAGCAGTCCGTGAGAATCTGCGCTTACGCTGGTTCCATGAGGGGAAGCGCTATTGTCTCTCTCTGGGGCTATATGACTCACCCGTTGCTCGGACAGTTGCTCAAAGTAAAGCAAAGCTCATCGA
>JAYKGX010000170.1:0-15708 GCA_035285565.1 Synechococcales cyanobacterium | reverse complement strand
TAGTCGATGCCAGCGGTACAAATGGTGGAGCCATTAACATTCGTGGACGCGGACTGACTGTGCAGGATGGATCGAACATTAACTCCATCACCTTTGCTGGGCAAGGCAAGGGGATCACGGTGCAAACGACAGAATTTGTGGATCTGCTGGGAGTTTCTCTGCCAGGTCAAATTGGTCCTGGGATTAGCACGAACGTGGGTGTCCCGTTTGGACCTCCAGGCAGTGGGCGCGCTGGGGATGTGACCGTTGAAACCGGTCGCTTGCACCTAGCGGATGGTGCTTGGCTTCAATCATCTGCCACCGGAGACAATTCGCGCTCAGGCGATGTTACCGTTCGGGCGACAGATGTGGAGGTTGTCGGGGCAAATCCATTTTTCCCGGCACCAACCTCCATTACCACTACACTTTTTAGTGGCAAGAACAATCAAAGTGGCAAGATTAGTGTTGAGTCCGATCGCATCCGGGTGCTAGATGGTGGAATTATTAGTTCGGCTTTGGTGGAGGTGGATCCAACCTCTGCGCCCACAGGCAAAGCTGGAGACATCTCGATTCGCGCCATCGAGAGCCTAGAAATATCAGGATACACACCGGATAAATTGTTGTCTGGTGTAGCCACAGGAATTGGCCGAACCGATGGACAGGCGGGCAACATCACCATTGATGTGGGACGGTTGCAACTTTCTAACGGTGGGACGATCCGCTCTACACTATCGGGCACCGGGAAAGCAGGAAATATCACGATTCACGCAACAGAGGTAACAGTGAGCGATCCTGTAGCGGATGTGCTCAGCCAATTACCCGGTGGTATTACCGTTGCCATCGGTGCCGATGCCGTTGGTTCAAGTGGAAATATCACACTAACGGCTAATAGCCTGCGGCTGTTTAATGGCGGTCAGATCGCTTCTTCCAGCCAGGGACAAGGTTCTGCCGGCAATGTTACCTTAAACGTCGATACGATTGATGTTCAGGGTGCTTCTCAGTTTCTGGTGAATGGGCAATATCTCCCCAGCAGCATTACAGCCTCCTCTTCCACCATCTTTAATGCAGGATCCGTCAATATCAATACTGATATCTTGCAGGTCAGGGATACGGCTCAAATTACCGTCAGCAACCCTGGACTAGGCGATGCTGGTAATCTCAATGTCAATGCTCGTGCGATTCTTCTGCACGATGGAGCTAGCCTAAGAGCGGAAGTCAATGGGGGAACTCAAGGCAATATCAATTTGCAAGCAAACGATATTCTGTTATTACGTCATGGTAGCAACATTACCACCAATGCCCAAGGCACCGCAACAGGAGGCAACATCACGATCAAAGCTCCGATCATTGCTGGGTTTGAGAATAGCGATATTGTGGCCAATGCAGTAAGAGGTCGGGGAGGCAATATCCAAATCACCACTCAAGGCATTTTTGGTCTCAAGTTTCGGCCTCAACTCACACCTGAAAACGACATTACTGCCAGTTCGGAATTTGGGGTGAATGGGACGGTGCAAATTAATCTCCTGAGCTTAGACCCGACCAATGGCTTAGCCGAGATCGCGGTGGATCTTGTCGATGCGAGTCAGAACATTGACAACGGTTGTAAAGCCACTCAAGGGAGTAGTTTTATCGTCAGTGGACGGGGTGGCATTCCCCTCAATCCGCTGATTGAATCTGGGACGAGCGATCGTCCCTGGCAAGACCTGCGCAACCTCTCTGCTGCCCATGCCAAGGGCACTGTCATGCGCCCAGCCTCCCCTCTCACCCCAACCACGTCCCTCGTCGAAACCACTGGAATGCGACATAACCCTAGCACCGGCATCCTAGAACTCTATGCTGAAAACCCCTCCACCCCAGTACCAGTTGCTTCAGCCGCCACCTGTGCAACAGCATTGGCACAGCCACGCTGACCGAGCCTTGCCGCCATGCAGTTTTTGCGAAATTAGTAGTATTTAAATGTGGTCACATCCTTTTTGCTAATTTGCTAAATTGGGGTTATAACTTTCCACCAGCCTTCGTCAGCCTCCGTGATGAAATCCTCCCCATCCCCTCGATCGCCCCGTTCTCAATGGTTCTCACTGCTGGGTTTTGGGGTGGTGGGCAGCACTTGCCTGTTTGCAGGGTTGATTATCCTAGCAGCGGCGCAAGTGACTACCTTACGCTGCGAACGTGTAGCAGCCGCTCAAGTAGACTGTGAGCGAGAAATTAGTAGTTTTGTGGAAGTCGTGGTGGAGCCGTTGGGCAATGTGCAGGCAGCCAGCGTGGGGCGAGTGTTACCCAAGGACGATCGCCATGATACACGCTACAATGTTTCCCTACTGTTGGAAGAAGGATTGCACCAACCCCTTGGAACTTTTCCCAGTCCGGATGAAACCAAAGTGCGATCGCAAGTGGAAGCAATTAATCAATTCTTGCAGGATGCTAATCAAACGTCCCTCAATTTGGGTCAGGACGATCGCTACACTATCTTTTTATCTGGAGGAATTCTCACCATAATGGGTTTGCTAGGTCTCGCGATCGCAGGTCGAACATTATTCCAAATGCAAGCCCCAGAACCCTAATCAGAAAACTTGAGCTGGAAACCTAGCTTTGCGCGATCGCAGGGGTTTTCTCTTCCGCGATCGTCCCTTGGGATAAACTGTCTGGACTGACAATGCCACCCGACACAATAATTTTGAACGCATCCTCGATCGGCATCGTCAAATTAATCACCGCTGTCTCCGGCACCACTGCATACCAACCCGTCGTTGGGTTCGGAGTCGTGGGCACAAACACACTCAGCATCGTCTGCGTAAAGTGCGACTGAATTTCCTGACTGAGGGTCCCCGTCACAAATCCCACCGCCCACACCCCCGGACGAGGATATTCCACCAGCACCACCCGCCGAAATTTGCCACTCGAATCCCGCAGCAATGTTTCCAGCAATTGCTTCATGGTTTTGTAGATCTGACCCGCCAGAGGAATGGCTTGCAGCAAGCGCTCACCCAAATTCAGCAGCCACCGCCCCACAAAGTTCCGCGCCATCAACCCCATCAGCAGAATCGCTGCCAGGGGCACCATAAACCCCACCAAAAAGTCCAGGAGGTTCACCAGCAACGGGTTCATGCCCTGAAACGGATTTAGCTGCTTCGGCACACTGGTGAGCAGATCAATCACCCAGGTGGCCACGGTGTAGCTGAGCCAAATGGTCGTTGCCAGGGGAATGACCACCAGCAGCCCTGCAATCAGGTCGTTTTTTAAATCTTGTTTGAGCCGTTCTAGCACCAATGCCTCTCCTTTTCGGCGGGCAGTCGATCGAGTTGGGGATCAACCCAACTGTAACTATTATTGCGTTAATTCGACCTCCCGTGGGGATTTGGCTTGTGTCTCACCCGTAGACTTTGGTTCATGGGCAGATTTTGATTCATGGACAGATGGTTTATAGGCAAACTTTGGCTCATGGCGCAGTTCCCACACCTTCAGCAGAATCATGTATTCATAAAAAGCCTGCAAGGTACACCAGGTAAAGCCCGCCCGTCCATCTAAAATTCCACCCAAGAAGAAATACATATAAACCCAACGCACCAAGGGCCGAAAGGGAATCCGCAGCGACAGATTTTTCAACGCCCGCCGCCGATCGACTTCCGTTTTGCCAAAGAATAATTGTCGCCACTCCACCTGCCCTTGCGCTAGTTGATGAACCGTTTCCCTCGCTTCGTTTGTGGAATAGATGTTGTGTTTATCAAACCATCGAGCAAATCCCTTTCCACCCGTGTAATGGGGATAGGTTTCCTGCAAAAAACCTGTGGATCCTTGGCAAACTTCTCGCTCCGTATGTCCGTAATCAGTAAACCAAACCTTGTCCTTGCGAAACAGGCGCATTTGGTAGCGTGGATACTGGGTGCTGCGCTTAATCCATTGCCCCATAAACATCACCCGTTCCGCCACATAATAGCCAATGTGCTGCGCTTGGCGAATCGTAGCCAAACATTCCTGAAACAGCGCCGGAGTCATCCGTTCATCCGCTTCCAGGATATAAACCCACTCATAGCGGGTCGGGACTTCCTGTAGCATCCAAGTACGCTGTTTGCCGTGACTTTCAAACCCATGGGGAATCACGCGTACGGGGTACTGGCTAGCAATTTCCACCGTGCGATCGCTACTGAGGGAATCCACCACAATCACATCATCCAGTCCCTGCCCCGCTGCCGGATTAGAACTCAGCGCCGATTCAATACAAGCCGCAATATCCAATTCTTCATTATGAGTCAGGATATAGATAGAAAACATACAGCAACATTCCAGGTAAACATCAATAAACCCATTCCCCAACAGATCCCGCGCCCACCGTATCCCCCCGTAGTAGGGGCGTGCATTCCACGCCCACCCACCCCCGCAATATCCAACAGGCAATATCAAAAAAGGGAAGCGATCGCCCAGAACCCTCAAGCAACCCCATACCCCATAGGATTCAAAAAGGGAAGCGATCGCCCGTTTCCCGAGTTCTCACTTCCCTTCAGCTTGCCCGATTTAGCAAACAGGATTGACGACAAAATACTGATATGACCTGACTGTTCTGGATTTAAATCGCCCGCTTACCCAGCAACTCCGCCAGACCAACCCAACCCACCAAGGTATAGCCGATCGCCAGCATCAAACTCCCTAGCCCGGTGCGCAACTGAGTGCGATTTTGCTCTGCCCGTGCCTGCTCCTCTAGCTTTTTGCGTTGATCACGAATCTTTTGCAGTTCCGGTTCCTTGGCTTCCTTCGCCATCACTTCCAGATGCTTCGGATCCTTTTGTAACTTTTCTAAGTCCGATTGAATCTTCTTAGCATTTTTCAACTGTTCCGCATCTGAAATCTGACCGCTATTGATTACTTCCGTCACCTTTTTGAGTTCAGTCGCCAGTTGTTCTTTGTTTTTCAACTGCTCCTGCAGCTGGGTAAACCGTTGACCGACCTGAGCTTCCAAGTTTTGCTCTAATTGCTCTGAATCTTTGTTGATTTTATCGATCGCCGCTGTCGCAACCTTGTTAGTATTCATGAAGTGGATGGGCACCGTGACCAAGAAACTCAGACCCAGCAAACAAGCCAGCACGATCGCCCAAAAGCGCCCTGTTATAAAGGGAGCCTTGCCCTGAACCGTCAAAGACTGTCCTTCTAGAAAATGCCCTGCGTAGAGAATTGCTAGCCCCATCAAGGGAATGACCCCACGATCGACGAACTGAATCATCGTTGCGCCCAACCATTGATCATCCGAAAATCGGAAAGGCAGCAGCAAAGTCACATAGTCAATCAATGTAAATAGGATCAGAGTATAGCCAACTACCTTTAAAACAAAAGGGGCAGAAAGGGCTGATGTTGTAGACTTCATCGGAATTACTCGACTTTGAATCGCAAGTTCACTAGGGGGAGCAGAAATTAAGAATTGAGAATGGAGAACTATAAAGTTTTAGGTGAGGGCGGTGAGAGCTGTGAATTGGGACTTAGTGAGGATACCCCAATTTTTGGAGGATACCGACGAATTGTTTCAAGAAAATTTTGAATCCAGGCTGGGTTGGATGAAGTACGTTTATATTATCTGTCTGGTTGATCTTTCCGTGGAAACGCTGAATTTCTGGGTCGATCGATCGCTTTGAGGAGGTTTGAGCTACAGTACTGGCACTTCGCGATCGGGTTAAAATGCCTCCCAATGCTCCGATCCCCCCTAGCCTCCTTGAGCAGGCAACCGAGCCAAAATATCTGACTTTTAGCTCTCGCCATACTGAAGTTCCCTATCTTACTGAAGTTCCCTGTCTTACTACAGCCTATGTCTGGAAATCGGTTCTTGCTTAGTTCGATCGCCTTTGGCATCAGTTTTGGTGTCAGTTTGGTCTTTGGCAAGGGAGATTTTGGCAAGGCGCTGGGCTTTGGGGGATTGACCTTTTTTGCCAGCCAGGTGGGGGCGGTGGTGGCAGAACAAACTCGGGAGGGGTCTCTGCGGGGACGGACGGATGAGCTACGCTACCAAATTCGCAGTCTGCAACGGAAACGAGCGGCTGCCTACGAAGATCTGCTGCAGACCGCGACAGAACGCGATCGCGTCGCCACCAGCATTGCTCAGTTACAAGGGCAGGTCGAACAATTACAATGCCGCAGTGCCAACCTATGGCAGCAGAAGGAAGCCCTCAGTTGGAACTTGGCAGAACCCACTCCACGCCGCACCACCACGCAAATTCAGGCTCTGGATGACAAAATTAAAACCCTGGAGCGAGAAGAAGCTGAACTGAATCGCTCCCTCAGTACGACCCTGGCGGCGAAACAACGGGCTGAACAGCATTTCACCACCACCCAGTCTGAACTCAATCAACTGCAAGCCCAAGTCGCTGAGCAACGCAGCCATAAAGAACAGGTTCTGCAGGACATTACGGCTCTGGCAGAGCAAAAGCAACAGTTAGCTCAGCAGGTAGCACAGCTTCAGGAGCAGGTGCAGTCGCTGGACCAATATCGCCATGAGCTAAATCACTTTATCGATGTGGTGGAACCCCAGCGCCAACAGGTGGAAACTGGATCCCAATCTCTCCAGGTGGCGATCGCTCAACTGCAACAGCAAATTGGCTCTCTGCACAAAGAACTGGGCAGTTTGGAAGGTCAAATTCTGGAACGTCGGGGTCAGAAGGATGTACTCGATCAAGAACTCTACGCCCTGCGAGAACAACGGCGGGATTTGGAGGAGCGCCCCGTGCGATCGTTTGCCACCCCTTGGCAAAGTGCATTGTCCCAGCCCTCTCCCACTGCCTACTCCGCCCCTTATCCCACCCAGGAAAAACCGGATCCTTCTGCCCCTGTGGAAATGGATTGCCAGCAGCTTAGTTTGCCCCCAGAATGGAAACAATTTATTGCCCAGCTTCCCCAGTATGAGTTCCAGGCTTTACGAGCGATCGCTCGCGAAAAAAATCCTGCACCCCAGTTAAAACAAATTGCTGAGGCTAATCTCACGATGCCAGAACTGTTGGTGGATGCTATTAATGAACGGGCTTTGGAAACTTTGGGGGATATTATCCTGGAACCTAGCCCGGATAACGGTCATACCATTGTGGCGGCAGAGTATGAAACTGCGATCGACCAGATGATCCAGGCTTTTGAGGACGCCTAATTTTTGGGCGTGGGATGCACGCCCCTACGGGGATTCTTCATTTTTCCCCTTGGGCACAAATAGGACGGGATACCAACTCCGCCGTAGGAGTTCGCCTGTCAGGCTGGGAACAGACCACTCTATCAGGGTGCCGAGGCTGTTGGAGGCGATCGCAATACCGCTAATGTCATGCTCCTGCGCTGTGGCTAGAATTTCGACGATCGGGCTGCCTTGACGAATTGCGAGAACAACTTCCACACCAGCGGCTTCTAGTTTGGCTTTAGCTGGGTTCAGGGCTGCCTGGGCGATCGCCATCTGCTCTGCAGCCGACTGTTTGACCACTCCGCCTTCAGAGCTGACCCAGCACAAAATGCAATGCGGTTTCTCTGGGACAATTGTCGGGGCGATCGTCGGGGCGATCGTCGGACTGGCTTGCCACTTTTGAATCAGGAAATTGACTAAATATTGGGCCGCATCACTGCCATCGTAGGGGATTAACAGCGTGCGATAGAGATGTTGACACCGCAGTTCCAGCTCTTCCACCGTATAGGTTTGCACAATGGGAGGTCGTAGGATAAAGAGGGGAACCTGAATTTTACGCGCCACTTCCTGGGTGGTACTGCCAAATAACGTCTCCGTCAACACATTTTTACTTGCAGTCCCCAAAATCACCACATCACAATGCTGGACTTTCACTTGGCTGAGAACGTTATCCACCGCCCGACCCGCCTGTACCACGATCTGGATACGCTCCGGTTGGGGTAGGGCTTGTTTGGCTGCTTCTAGTTGCGCCTTGACTTGGTTGACCTGAGTCTCATCAACCCTGGCGATGCCCCCTTCATCGGAAATCGCGACGGTGTGCAATAACGTGACCTGTTCTACCCCATGGGCGCTCAGGCTGGGTACAAATTGAATCAGGCGTTGTAAGCCATCCTGGAGGTCTGTACAGATGAGGGGATGCTTAAACATGAGTTTTATCTCTCGTGAGGTCTGCTTTGCGAGGTTTCCATCTTGATGCTAAATCATCCTCCTTCATTGGGGCTGGAATCGTCGGAAATGGTAGACATCTGCGATCGCCTGGGTCCACCCCTCAGCCAGGGATTGCAGAATGCGATCGCCTTTTTCTCGGGTTGCTGCTTTAGCATCACCAATCACCCCACTCTGGCTGATCTCACGGGTTGTCCAGGGAATGGGTAAATTCCGCTCTAGGGTGAGAATGCTGCCTTCCGGTAGGGCGGGGGGATATTCGGTCACGGCTCGCTCCATTTTCACCTGATCCGGCAGGATGGAGAGCAACAAACTTGTTTCTGCATCTCCAGCATGAATGCCCCAGTAGCCCTCCCGCTCGGTCAACAGTTGCTTCGTGATGTGGGGCACGCGCCAAGTGAAAAAGGGATAGACTTCAAAATCTTCATGCAACACATGCAAATCCCGCGCCACAATCTCCATCACCTGGGGCTGACCGCCGTGGGAATTCATCAAAATCCATTTGCGAAATCCAGCGCGATAGAGGCTTTCTCCCACTTCCATCAGCGTGGCAATCAATGTTTGAGCTGAGAGGGTAATGGTGCCAGGAAAGTGCCAATGCTCGTTCGATTTGCCGTAATACAAACTGGGCATGGCATAGGCCGGAATTTCCGGTGGTAACTGTTCCAAAGCCTTGCCCAACACCGCCAGCCCGATCGCCGCATCCACTGCCAACGGTAAATGGGGTCCATGTTGTTCAATCGCGCCCACGGGCTGAATGATCACGACGCGATCGCGATCGGGTAGATCCCGAACCTCCGTCCAAGTTAAATAAGGAAAAAACCGCTGCGGCGGAATCCATCCATGCATATTGTTGCCTCCCCCATGGCTTGCGCACCCAAGTGCCGTTCCTTTCACCACAATACCGGATGCCAGTCTGACTCAGGTCTCCAGTGACCTATTGAAGTAGAGATTACCGCCGCTCTGATTTTCTGTCCCCCCCACGGTTTTATAATTCGGATCGTTCCATTGGTGATCTCCTATGTCTCTGTTTGATTGGTTTGCCAACCGTCGCAAGGAAACCCCTACAGTAGAGGGGCAACAAGAGCGCGAAATTGCTGATGGGTTATGGACAAAATGTGAATCCTGCGGAGCCTTAACCTACACCAAAGATCTCCGGAGCAATCAGATGGTCTGCCTAGAGTGTGGTCATCACATCCGCATTTATAGTGATGAAAGGATCCGGCAACTCATTGATCCAGAAACCTGGCAACCGTTGGATGAAACCATCAAACCTATGGATCCTTTAGGCTTCCGCGATCGCAAACCCTATGGCGATCGGCTGCGCGAAATGCAGGACAAAACCCGATTAACCGATGCTGTACAAACGGGGCTAGGGCAACTGGAAGGGCTACCCATCGCGCTGGGGGTCATGGATTTTCGCTTTATGGGCGGCAGTATGGGTTCGGTCGTGGGGGAAAAACTGACCCGTATGATTGAACAAGCCACAGCTCAGCGGCTTCCTGTGATTATTGTCTGTGCCTCCGGTGGAGCACGAATGCAAGAGGGGATGATTAGCTTGATGCAGATGGCCAAAATTTCTGGGGCGCTCGATCGCCATCGGAACCAACGCCTGCTCTATATTCCCGTGCTGACCCATCCCACTATGGGCGGAGTGACCGCTAGTTTTGCCATGTTGGGGGATATTATCCTGGCGGAACCGAAGGCGACGATTGGCTTTGCCGGACGGCGCGTGGTGGAACAAACCCTGCGAGAAAAATTGCCGGAGGACTTTCAAACCGCAGAATACCTTCTAGACCATGGCTTAGTGGATGCGATTGTCCCCCGCCCCCAATTGAAGAAAACCCTGGCACAACTGATTCAGCTCCATCCCCCAAGCACTCCCCTCAGTCCTGCCCTACCCAATACCAGTGTCACCAGTTTGGGCACCCCGCACCCTCTCACGCGCCATCACTTACCAGATGTTGCAGGTATTGAGACCAAACCCTTCAGCCATCTGCCGGAATAGCGGAATTTCAGCAGCATTTCTGCCGTTACCAACGGGCTGAATAGACTTAAATGTTTCAATCTGTAAAGGCAACTCTAAGATTCCCGCAAGTAATCGGTCAGCAACGTGGTATTGGTATTAAGAGAATTGTTGTGTTGTGTTTCTGATACCGAGCCAGGTCTGAAGGAGAACCATGCTTAAGAAATTCTTTTGGCTTGCCGTAGCCGCTGTTTTTATGTTATTTACTGCGATTCAGAGCGTAGAGGCAGCCGAACTAGATGCAGCAACCCGGACGGTGCCACTTAATGCTGCGGGAGATACGACAACCCTCAGCCTCAAGCAAGTGGTCGAAGGGAAGCGTCTATTCCAATACGCCTGTGCCCAGTGTCACGTCGGTGGCATTACAAAAACGGATCCTAATGTCGGTTTGGATCCTGAAGCACTCGCTCTAGCAACTCCTCCTCGCGGCAACATTGAAGCGATCGTGGAGTTTATGAAAGATCCCAAGAGCTACGATGGTACTGAGTCGATCTCCGAGCAACATCCCAGCTTCAAGAGCCGAGATATTTTCCCTGAGATGCGCAACCTGACCGAGGAAGATATGCGGATTGTTGCTGGTCACATCCTGATTCAGCCCAAAATTGTGGGTAACCAGTGGGGTGGTGGCAAGATTTACTACTAAAAAAAATTTCTACCATCGTGACTCTCATAAATCGTGACTCTCGTCGCTAGTTAACGTTGCTAGTTAACCGAGCGGTCTGAATCACGAAAGAAAATCACAAGAGAAGAAATTTATGCCGAGAAGGTCGATTTTTGCATTGCAGAGATCGACTTCTTGATTTTTTGGGCGTTGGTCGATTGTTGGGGGAGTGGGGGAAGGGGTGAAGGGAAGCTGCATGGTTGTTGAGTGGGAAAGTGCTATGACAGAAATTCGCTGGTTCGGTCTTTCACGGGTTCAAGATTGGGGCTGGAAAACTTTGATTTGGGTGATGGGACTGTGGCTGTTTTGGATGCCCCTAGGGGTTGCGATCGCCGCGCCAGATCCCTATGTCAGCCAATATCTCAAAGTCCCGCCAGGAGCTGTCGCTACCCTCGCGATCGACAGCCAGACTCAACGCGAGGTTTTCTATGCAGAACTCTTACAGGGCAAGAAACTGTTTGAGCAAAACTGCCTTGCCTGTCACGTGGGAGGAGCCACACTTTCTAATCCTGCCGTTTCGTTAGCGCTGGCAGATCTACAAGCAGCAACCCCACCCCGCACGACCGTAGCAGCCTTAGTCGCCTACATGCGTCATCCCCTCACCTATGACGGACAAGAGGAGAGTTTTGACTGTCGTGAAATTTCTCCTAGTTGGTTGTCTGATGCAGAATTAGAAGCGATCGCCGGATTTGTGTTACGAGCAGCTCAGGTTGCACCCGGTTGGGGGAGCGATCGCTTCTAAAAGCCTGAGGGGATAGGGTTGACATCCTCCCCACCGCGTAGGCAGATGGGGATCTCGGAAGTTCGATGAAGGAACAGGTGAATCTAGGTTGCAGCACTTGAGGTGTGGGAGGCAAACGAGAAACTAAGACTTGTTGTCGTAGGACAGGATGTCTAGGGTAGAATAGCTGCTGGAAAGGTTTTAGTACGAGAGGGAATGATATGAAGTCTTTGGCAAGCATTATGCGGCAGGTGGCGATCGCCTGTTTTGCGGCTGTTCTACTGGTGGGCGGTTTATTCTGGATGGCAGCTCCCGCCAATGCGGCTGAGTACACCGTTAAAATGGGCACGGCAAAAGGTCTCGTCTTTGATCCCCCCATTGTCAACATCAAAGCGGGCGATACTGTGACTTGGAATGTGGGTTCTCTGCCTCCCCATAATGTCGTGTTTGAAAAAACGCCTGGTGATGCCGCCCTAGCAGCATCTCTATCCCACAAGGGTTTAGAAGGCGCTGGTAAGACTTTCTCGGTCACCTTCCCGGCAGATGCCCCTGCAGGTGACTATTCTTACTTCTGTATGCCGCATCGGGGTGCAGGCATGGTTGGCAAGATTAAGGTTTCCTAGCTATCGTTGCTGAATCCCAACTTTCGATCGCATCCATTCAAGAACATGCTGGTCTGAAGTTCTAGGGTAAAATTCATCCTTAATTCAAACAGGGGTACTGCAATCAGTGCCCTTTTTTGTGGGTGAATCGGTGGGAATTTTGAGGTGAGTTCCCCCATCTTCCGGTATTACGCCAAAGTTGTGTTAGACGCTATGTTAGGTGCCATGTCAGACACTATGTCAGGCGGGTTTGAAGCTATAATTTGATGGCAATAATTTGCTGGCAATAATTTGCTGACAATAAACTGTGTCACAAGCGCCAAGTCAGTCATCGCTTCAGCAAGCCATTGTTCTGATGACTCTGACAAAGTGGTAAATATTCTTGCAAATCAGCAAAGAGGGGAGAGCACGGTGCAGGGGCTATGGCAATCAATGAGGATGATCGCAACACCACTATTGCGACGGATATTGCAGCGGAGTTTCTTACGAAATAGACTGTTTCATACCCTATGGTGGAGTAGTTTAATCTGGGTGGGTTTATGGTGCCAAGGAACTCCTGCGATCGCCGCCAATGCCCCCTCTGCTAAACCTCTGAATCCAAGCGGTATGTTTGCCCCCACCCCTGCCCCGAAACCGGAGGCTGCCGCACAAGAATCTGCGACAACCCTAGCCCCCGCGTTAGGTGAAAAAATCTTTAGTGCTAACTGCTCTGCTTGTCACATTGGCGGCAACAACGTAATTCTGTCTGAAAAAAATCTCCACAAAGAAGCTCTGGAGAAATATGCCATGGCTTCCCTCACGGCAATCAAGCAACAGGTGATTCAGGGTAAAAATGCCATGCCCGCCTTTGGCGATAACCTGACTTCTGCTGAAATTGAAGCCGTTGCCCGATATGTCCTAACTCAATCTGAACAAGACTGGAAGGGCAGTACTGCCGATCTCTAGGATGAATTTGTGACGGGAGCTTTGGCTGGTCTGCACTAGGCATGATGGAAAAACCACTTGCGATGCTGCTTGGGCATCGGCAGTTGCTGGCTCCCGTGAAAATCTTCTTGCACCTTATGCATCAGCCGACGGGACATCTGCCGTACGATTTGCTTCAGTAACTGATCTCCCGTGCCTTGAATCAAAGAATGGGGCAGCGCCTGGATGAACTTGGGAAACTGAATGGAGACGGTTAGATCGAGCTGCCACTGCACACGGGTGATCTGGCTGGGGAGATTGCTCAGGTCTTCAAATTCCCCATCGGCAGCGGTGAAGGGATGTTCAACCAGTTCCATGGCGGCGCGGAAATCCACATCGTAGCCCACTGGGGTGTAACCAGGGACGGGTAGCGTTTCAATCCGATAAACTCCGGCTTCCTGGGGAAGCAGATCCAGCCCAATTTTGGGTTCAAGCTCAAAGCCCATGGAACCAAAGCGCCCAATCACAATGACATAGCCCGTCTTGCCCAGTGGTTCAGCAACCATTGGCACAGCACAACGGCGGAACCACTCTTCATGGTGATCCAGATACTTGGCCACGGTTGCTGCATCGGTATACATCTCCATGCAGTCCACAAACTGGCTTTGGAATTTGGTTACAGACTGAGTCACACTGTCTACACAAATCTCTGAGGCTGACTGGAATTGCTCCAGCGGCTGCGATCGCAAACCGTTGGTCATGGTCATGCAAGGATTCTCCGATGGTTGAGCTGACGTGGATTTTGTGTGTCATGGCATCGGCTCAGGCACTGATCCCTCAAATAGGTGACCTCAAATACAAGGTCTTGGGGGAGTGCTTTAGCGAGATGCGAACGACCTACCTTTCCATCAGTCAGTAAATTCTGAGGTTATGCAGTGTGGGAGAGCACAAAGTTAATCTAACCCTTGGCTAATCAACTCTGTTATCACTCAAACCCTAGGTAAATATGCACAATAAGAATTTCAGACGGAATGGACTTGTCGGTAGGCTACCAGCATAGCTTGCCCCATTACGGAAGGAAGTTGGCAAATTCACTGAATCTCTACTTTAACCTGTCCTTGCGGTATCTTGGAAAGCAAGTGTCGGTGAAAGGACTTTTTTTATGAAGGCGTTTGTAGCAGGGGCAACAGGGGAAACTGGGCGACGGATTGTCCAACAGTTAGTTGAGCGGGGCATTCCCGTCAGGGCTTTGGTGCGAGATGTGGAAAAAGGGCGATCGCTGTTGCCAGAAGCTGCTGAAGTGGTGATGGGGGATGTCTTGAAACTAGAAACTCTGGAAGCGGCGATCGCCGACTGCACCCACCTTTTCTGTGCCACTGGGGCTAGACCGACCTTGGATGCCACACAACCCTACCTGGTGGACTTTGAGGGAACCAAAAACTTAGTGACGATCGCTAAACAGAAAGGGATTCAGCATTTTGTGCTCGTCTCCTCTCTCTGCACCTCTAAGCTCCTCCATCCCCTCAATTTATTTTGGGGCATCCTGGTTTGGAAAAAGTGGGCAGAGGAATACCTCCAGCGTAGTGGCTTGACCTATACGATCGTGCGACCAGGGGGGCTGAAAAATGAAGACAACAGCGATCGCATTGTCTTAACGGGAGCAGATACCTTATTTGAGGGCAGTATTCCTCGCGCTAAGGTGGCTCAAGTGTGCATCGAAGCCGTCAGCCAAGCCGCTGCCAAAAATAAAATTGTAGAAATTGTGGCAACCCCAGATGAGCCGGAGCGAACCTTTGCCGAACTCTTTGCTGCCGTGGTCTAGGTTCACCTGGTTAGAGTGCAGATTCCAGAAGCTGGGAGTCTACTAGAAATCAATAATAAGGCGATCGCCCCTACGGACGATCGCCACCACTAATCATAGATCCCTAGTCGATCGCGACTGGCTCCTCTGTGGTGATTTCCATCGATGCCACCGGAGTTCCTTGTTCCTTCAGCTTTTCACGGTACTTCGCCGCCATCTCTTCAGCCTGGTCATACACCGCTTGACGATTCTTCACCATGTCGCCCGGTTCCGGTTCCAATTGCTTGGTGGACAGGGAAATTCGACCCCGCTCCGCATCCAAGTCAATAATCATCACTTTGACTTCATCGTTAACATTAAACACGCTGTGGGGCATGTCGATGTGATCGTGGGAGATCTCAGAAATGTGCAGCAGCCCACTCACGCCACCGATGTCAATAAAGGCACCGTAGGGCTTGATCCCACGCACGGTTCCAATCACCACCTCGCCCACTTCCAGACGATTCATCTTGCGTTCTACCAGCGCTCGACGATGGCTGAGGACTAAGCGGTTGCGCTCTTCATCCACTTCCAAAAACTTGAGGGGCAGCTCTTCTGCCACGAGTTCTTCCTTGGGCTTGCGGGTGCTGATGTGCGAACCAGGGATAAACCCACGTAATCCCTCAATGCGAACTAGGGCACCCCCTCGGTTAGTGGCAAATACGGTCGAACGCACAGTGGCATCTTCTGCTTGGAGCTGGCGTACCCTTTCCCAAGCGCGCATATATTCAATCCGGCGAATAGACAGGGTCAATTGCCCATCTTCATTTTCGTCAGAGAGAATAAAAAATTCGCGGGTTTCGTTGGATTGCAGCACCTCTTCTGGCGCGTCGATCCGATTGATCGACATTTCCTGAATCGGAATGTAAGCCGCTGTCTTAGCACCAATGTCAATC
>JAYKGX010000169.1:0-10751 GCA_035285565.1 Synechococcales cyanobacterium | reverse complement strand
AGCTCATCGCTAAATAGATCTTTTAATGTCTTCTGAGCACGCTCAGATGCATTATGTTTATGCAGCGCTTCCTGCGAAATTGGATAGGGCTTATCATCACTATCATCATCACTGTCACGATAATCAGGACTGAGGGCGATCGCAGGAAATTGAGTAGAGTTGCAACTAACCGTAATGCCTAATCCCAACAAAGGGGATGAGGGGATACGAGTTTGCTTGTAGCGATCAAGCTCATTCTTCATCACGCCATCAACGACTTTGTGTAATCGATCGCTCCAGTCAAAGGGTTTATGAGCGGCTAGAAGCTGGATTCCTCGAGCTTCCTGCAAAACTCGACGGCTCAGGCAGTGAGTAAATTTAAGAGCGGTTTCATGTTCTCGGAAAATGATCTGAGCGTTACCACCACTGGCATAGATTAGTTCGGCGGGGAGATTACTGGTTTCGATCGGTTCATTTTGGCGATCGATCGGCACCCCCATCTCTGCCAAAATAGCTTTGACCCAATCTCCGGTCACCTCTTTAACCAACTGCGACGCACCAATGTTTTCTCGCAATCGATTACTGTTAAAAATGTAGTTCTGAATACCTGTGGTGTCGATCACCGTGAATGTGTATTGTGTCATTTTGCGTCCCGATCTACGTTTTGAATCCATTCAGCAATTTTTTCTGATAAATTGACCAAATCCTCTCTTCCAAAGACTTCGATTTTGTAGTCTTCAGGCTCTGAACCAATCGGCGTAAACACGTTAACAATTTCAGTTTTTAATGCGTCTGTATGTTCAGGATTTGTGCAACAGACTAGAGCAATTCTGGCCTCGGCTCCACCCAGTTGTTGAGCACGAACATAGGCTTCAAACAGTTTACTTTTGCAAAGACTCTTACTATGGCTAGTTGTACAAGAAATTCCAAACAATTGATATCCCCGAGTAAAGACAACATCAATCTCAAATTTTTCATCAGTATTTGTTGGATTTTTAGTTGTTAGGGAGTTGACGCTATTATAAATCTTCTGATCCTTTGCAATCTTGTTAACCTGAGCAAGAACATAGTGCTCCAGCCAGAAACTATCTATCCACTCAGCTAGTTTCTTAGAGTCACTAAAGCCACCTTGAACCTGAAGCTGTTGAACTGAGAATTGCTCTGACTCCATTCCTAATTCTTGCAGCGCTGCAAGAATCTTTGGATGTCTTGGGAAATTTGCATCACTCTTTAGATCGATAGAAATTTCATTCAAACGCGTTTTACCTTTAAAGTCGCCATTCGGTTTTTTTCGTAGATTATTGTGGCACCAGTCATGCCAGAGTTTCGCCAATTCTGCATCTGCATGAAATTCAGCAAAAGCAGTAGATGCCTCTGGTTGTACTGGAGTCTCAAGGGGATCTGTCTCAAGGGGATCTGAAGGTAAGTCCCATCCATGCAATGCAATGAGATTTTGGATAGTAATCTCAAGCATTTTCGGGGTTATCTTGATGGGTTTTGACTCACCACTTGCTTGGTCAATACATAATTCTAAGCGGCGAGGATTAAGATAGCTAAAGACTGCGTTAGGAGCATGTGCCTTAAGCGTCTGACAGGCATGAACTGCCATTGCTTTTGTTCCACCTGTGTAGTGCAGACCCATTGTTCCGTTCAAAGTGTTGAGCCGCTGCTGAATTTTTTCTCGAATTGCAGAAGCATTGGATTCAGAATCGCCTAAAGGTAAATCTAAGCAGTGAATTTGATCTGTTTCTAATACTTTTCGCAATTGCTTGGCTTGGCGTTGGGTTCCAGTGCTATGAGCTAAGTGAATCTTACCTCCAGATTCCAGCAGGAGGTGAGCTGCCACGTAGTTTGGCAAAGGATTCTCACCCACCAATAAAAACAAATGTTGAGTTTTGTACTTATTCAGTTCATCCATCAGGGGGCAACCTCACAAGATTTGCAACGATTATAGTGCAAATAAACTATTTACACCAGATTCCTTCCGAAACACCCAACCGACCCAAAACAGTCTGTCATTTCGGGATGAAAGACAATCTTGATGACTAGGAACACAAGGTATCGCACGGGAGTTACAACTAAACACCCACAGTTATAACACCCCTTGGAAAGGCACCCTTCCAACCCGATCGGGCAACCAATTTGCCCCATTGATTTCATGTAATCACAGACTGAGAGGCTGAGGGCAAATTTTCAGAATTTTTTCCGAAGATAGAGATATGAGAACTCTCAACTCTAGAATCATCATAATGATTCAGGTTCTCCCTCAGAGAGCACAACCGTTTTGGGCAGATAGATGGTAAACGTGGAGCCTTGTCCGGGCTGACTAGTCACAGTAAGTTCCCCACCCATCATCTGGCAAAAACGCTGACTAATCGCCAACCCCAGTCCAGTCCCCCCATAGCGTCTAGTCGTTGAGGTATCTGCTTGGGTAAAGGCTTGAAACAATTTACTGAGATGTTCTGGGGCAATCCCAATGCCCGTATCAATGACCTCAAATTGCAGAAACGATCGATCGTGCTCTTGCAGGCTTGTAGACAGGGTAGCCGGACGATCGCAGAGACGCACTCTTAAGATTATTTTGCCATTTTCCGTAAATTTAGCCGCATTGCTCAATAAATTCAACAGCACTTGCCGCGTTTTAGTCAAATCAGCCGTCATCCTGCCTAAGTTTTTGGGATAATCTGCAATGAAGCGATTCTGCTTCTGCTCCATCAGTGGGTAAATAGTGACCACAATGTTATCCAGCAACTGTGTCAACGCAAACGATTCCAAATTCAATTGCATTCGCCCAGCTTCAATTTTTGAGATATCCAAAATATCATCAATCAAACTCAATAAATGTTTCCCTGCCGTTTCCACTTTACCCAAATCAGTTTGTAAGATGAGATTACCCTCCATCACCGCATCTTCCTGTAGCATTTCGCTATAGCCCAAAATAGCATTCAGGGGAGTGCGCAATTCATGACTCATATTCGCTAGAAATTGGCTCTTAGCACGACTGGCAGCTTCTGCAGCTTCCTTGGCTTGATAGAGTTGTTCTGCTGTTTGTTGGCGTTGGATAAATTGTCCCACCTGTCGGCTAAGGCTGACCAAAGCTTCCTGCCACTCGCTGGGAGACAGTCCCCCCATCCAGTCATAATGCTGTTGGGGTCTGCGGCTCAAAAAGACAATTACACCTAAGACTTGTCCTTCTTGCACAATGGGCAGTCCATAGGCACTTTGCAGCCCTGCCTCTGCCGCCGATCGCATCGAAAAAGGACCCTCCCCCACCCGAGTGCGCAGCCAACAGAAGCGTTGCCCTTGCCAGATACGCCCTGCAAATCCCTGTCTATATTTCAATGTGAGCGTTGGAGTTTGCTGCACAAATTGGGTCATTTGCAAATCCGGATGCGCCCAAGTTTGTAGAGAATACAGCGCATCTTGATCCGCATTCACTAACCAAAATTCGCCCACATCCCAGCCTAGACTGTGGCAAATGATCTGGAGAAGCTGTTGGGCAACGCTGGAAAGATTGGTCTCATGAGCCAAGACCCGAGTCGTTGAATATTGCAAACTCAACCGTTGCTCTGCCCGATAGCGGCGTTGCCAAGTAGTAGCTAGGGCAGTATAAATCGTCACCATAACCAACAAGACCAGTAACGTAAACCCGATCGCCGCATAGCGCCGCAGTTGATAATTTTGCACCCGCTCTGCCAACAGGTGATCGGTCGTTGGAGAAACCGCTTCGTAGAGTAAAAACTGATTTTCCAGGGCTTGCAGTCCTAGTTGAGGCGTGAGAGAAGACAACAGGGAAACATTCATCTCCTGGGAATGCGGTGCGGGTTGATCGGTCAGATAAGTCCGATCTAGCGCATTTAGGAAGGCATAGGTTTGTAAACTCACACCCACAAAGCGACTGGTTGGCAATTCCAGGGCGGGATTGTGATTGGAAACAACTCGACGGGCCCGATCGATCGCATCACTGGTACGACGCATAGAATCATAGAGCAGGGCTAAGGGCGGCATACTGGCTTCTCGCTGTTGCTGGCGCGTTTTTGCTAGAAGACTCAGATCCCGCGCTTGGGCTGTGTGATTCATCAGTGGAGGAATTTTATTAATCAATGCATCCAGCAAATAGTAGGTTTCCAGATCTGGATCAAGAATCATATTAGAGGCATCGCCAACATGAGTGATCAGATCTAACACATCTTCAATCAAACTGGATTGCAACACATACATTTCATCCAGCGTCAGGTTATCATTCCGCAGCGCTTTTTGAATTAATTCCCAGTTTTTTTGCAATGCTTGCCAACGGGAAGTTGTCCTTAGGGTTTTGCCATGTTGCACTTCCACCTGAGCAATTTCTTTAAAGCCCTGAATGACTTTCTGTTGTTGTTCCCAAATGGCAGGTTGATAACTGAGGGGAAGTTGTTTGGCATCTTGTTGTCGTTGCCGTAAACGAGCATCTACTAAACTGCGGTAGACAATCAACCGTTTGAGCAGTTCCAAACAGGGTGCATTATAAGCCAGTCCAATTCGTTCCTTTTGGGTGAACTGGAGACTGACATCAATTTCCGCAACAAGTTGCTGCACCAAAATCCCTAAGGGCAGCGTGAATAACATGAGTAGACCCAGCACTGCGAGTTGTTGCCGCCGTCGCCCTAAGTACGCTTGTTTCACAGACACCTCGATCGCAGTCAGAAATTACCCAGCAGTCACATTTAAACTAGTTTTGTCAGTTGCACCCGATAGCGTTCTTTTTTCGTGACAGAAACTTCGCCCACTTCGACTCGTCCTTTGCCTCGGATGGCAATGAGATCCCCTGTCTTGACATTGTGGCTGGTGGAGGTGATTTCTTTCCAATTCACCCGCACATCTCCACTGGTGATCATATCGACCATCTTACTGCGGGATAGCCCAAACCCCGCCGAGGCGATCGCATCCAGCCGCAAAGAAGCTTCTGTGGTGACCATTTCTTTCTTTTTTGGCTCTCGAATTTTTAACTCACTGAGCGGGATCACTTGTGTTTTGACGGGCACCGATCGCACTTGCACTAAACTCATTTGCAAAAACTCCACCATTTCCGGCAGAATGATCGCCTGCGCTCCCCGTTCACCTAGGACAATAATGTCTCCCACTTTGTCCCGCACGATACCCGTTCCCAAAATTGCCCCCAGAAAATCTCGATGGTTGGCAGGGTCAAACAGGAAATTGCCTGCAATCTCGATCGCCGTTAAGGGAATTTGGTCTGCTAACGTCTCAGCTTCTAAGGGCAATTCCGCCCGAGCGATCGCAAGCCGTTGTCGCTCTGCTTGAGGATAGCCGCCCCAACTGTAGCAGTGAATATCCGTCAAGCGTTGAAAAATGCGTTGGGTCTCTGCCCATTCCGGTGGAGCCAAAAAATCTGTACAGACCACTTCCCAGGTTTTCATTGCCTGCTCAGCTCGATCGAGGGTTTGGGCGATCGTCTCCCGATGTTCCACGCCTTTGAGCAATTCATCCCGAGGCAACATAAAGAATAGATTCCGTACAATATTTCTCCATTCTAGGGGATTGCGCCAGAGGATGGATCAGCTTAAGGGGGAGGGAGGGGGCAAAAAACACCGTACACTAGAAGGCGGTGAAGCAAATCTTGCCAAACCCCATCCGCTGAGATCTCATTTTAAAAAGTCACGATGAATTATTTGGTTGCCGTATTTGCCGATCGCGCTCAAGCAGAAGCTGCCCTCACCCAGTTGGAAACCGCCGAAAAATCCAGCGACCCGTTTGCCATTTTAGGTTCAGGCTATCAATCCATCGATGAATTTGGGCTGCCGGATCCAAGCCAAGATACCCGAACCCGTGCGCGGTTAATGGCTAGCTGGTTGGTACCCTTTGGTTTTTTGGGCGGCATGGGCTTCAATCTCAGTACCCATCTGAATACATTTCCTTGGGCAGGCCCGATCGGCAATGTGCTCTTGGGGGGGGTGCTCGGGGCGATCGGGGGGGGCATGGGTGGCGTATTTATGGGCGGCGGCGTGGGAATATTGGATGCAGATTCCACTCCCTATCGAACCAGACTCGCAGCAGGCAAATACTTAGTCGTAGTGCAGGGGGGAGAATTTTTGATCCGGCGATCGCTCTCCATTTTGCGCCAAGCCGATCCAGAATCCCTCAAAAGCTATGGAGAAGATGGTTTGAGCTAGCCAGGTTGAGCTAGTCAGGTTGAGCTAGCCAGTTTGAGCCAACTTTTGCCCTAAATCATGAACTACCTCGCCCATTTATTTCTTGGCGATCGCTCTCCAGAAGGCTTCATTGGCAGCTTATTAGGAGATTTTCGCAAAGACCTGTGCTGGGACTGCTACTCACCCACGGTGTTGCATGGCATTGATTTACACCAAAAAATCGACATTTTTACCGATCGCCATCCTATTTTCCGAACCAGTAAGCGATTGATTGATCCAAGCCGTCGCCGAGTGGCAGGCATCATATTAGATGTTTTCTATGATCACTGTTTAGCCCAGCATTGGTCAGACTATTCCTCTATGCCGCTCGATCGCTTCACCAACCTGGTATATCAAGCCCTCCAAACCCACCAAGAAATCTTACCCACTCGCCTGCAGGCAGCCTTGCCATTCATGATTCGTCAAGATTGGTTGGGTTCCTATCGATCGCTGTCTGGTGTAGCTCTAACGCTCCAACGCATTGCCCGCAGACTCCGCAGGGAAACCGCGATCGATCGAAGTCTAGAAGACCTACAACTCCATTACGAAGCTTTAGACCAGAGTTTCCAAAGCTTTTTCCCAGATTTACAAACCTACGTCCAGCAAGTGATGGTCGGTGCAACTGAAGGATAAATTGTTGACCGGAGTCAAAACTGATGTGGTCAACTGTTGAGATCAACTGATGAGACCAATCGTCACCTGGGTACACTGAGGCTAGCGGGATGGTGGAAAAGAAGCTGGGGGTGATTCATGAAAGTCATTAAGCGATCGCCGAATACATTAATCATGCTTTACCGACCTTGGGGGGCATGGCTATATTGTGCTGTCATTGCTGGATTAGGAGCATTCCTGTTAGTCACTGGCATTCATATCTCCACCTTTAGTTGTTTTCGCAGTTTGCAACACCCCACCAGCGGCAGTTGTGAGCTAGTGCATTATCGTCCTTGGCAGAGCGATCGCCGCAACTTTCCCCTCCAAGACATTCAGGGGGTCACTCTGGTTTCTCAGTTGGATCCCAAGGGACGGCAATATTCTCAGGTCACTCTGGCAACCACAACAGGACCAGCCGAACTGCGCCTCAATTGGCTGCAATCCCATGACCAAGCCCAGGCAAGAGCTAACAAAATTCAAGCGTTTTTGACCAATCCCCGGCAGCCGAAGCTGAAAATTCAGGAAGATCAAATCCTATTGACGATAATGCTCAGCCTGGTGATTTTTGTCATAGCCGGGGTAATATTCCTGGCAACTGGGGCAATTCGGACGTTGCAATTCGATCGCATCAGCGGCAAGGTGACGTTAACAACTCAGAGAATTCGCGAGCAGACTCAGGTCGAATATTCACTCAATCGCATTGTAGATGTGATCATTTACGAAGTAGGCGTGGCAAGGCACAAAAATGATTGCGTTGCGCTCGTGCTAGACAATCGGGTTCAGGTGAGTCTCTATCCATCCTGTGCCGTCTTTCGGCATCGTAGACAACGGCAACGCACGGTAGAGCAGATTCTGGAGTTTCTGCATCTGAGGGAGTAAACATTCCCCTAGGCTATTTCCCCTATACTATTAGGTTGGAATCAACGCAGAGGAAACAATCATGGCATCCATTCGGGAGTTGCACACCCAACTGGTCACAAAAGAGCGATCGGCCGTCGAAATCACCCAGGCTGCCCTCGATCGCATTGCTGCAGTGGATGATCAGGTGAAGAGTTTTCTCTGGGTCAACAGCGATCGGGCTTTGGCACAGGCGGCTGAGGTGGATGCCAAAATTGCTGCTGGAGAAGAGATTGGACTGCTCACAGGCATCCCGATCGCCATCAAAGACAATATTTGCACCCAAGACATTCGCACCACCTGCGCCTCCCGCATCCTAGAGAATTTCATTCCTCCCTACGAAGCTACCGTCAGCCAAAAGCTACTGGATGCAGGCATGATCAACCTGGGCAAAACCAACATGGATGAATTTGCCATGGGTGGCTCCACGGAAACCTCCGCCTTTCAAAAAACAGCCAATCCCTGGAATCTGGACTATGTACCAGGTGGATCCTCTGGTGGATCGGCGGCAGCCGTCGCAGCCGGGGAAGCACCTGTGGCCCTGGGTTCTGATACGGGTGGCTCGATTCGTCAACCTGCGTCTTTCTGCGGCATTGTGGGGATGAAGCCAACCTATGGGTTAGTTTCCCGTTACGGACTGGTTGCTTTTGCTTCTTCGTTGGATCAGATTGGACCCTTTAGTCAGACGGTGGAAGATAGTGCGATCGTTCTAGGAGCGATCGCCGGATATGATGCCAAGGATTCCACGAGCTTGAAGGTGGAAGTACCCGACTATACCCAGTTCCTCCAGCCCGATCTGAAGGGCAAAAAAGTTGGGGTGATCCAGGAAACCTTGGGAGAGGGGTTGGATCCCGAAGTTACCGCCGCCACCCAGGTTGCCATCCAACAGTTGAAAGATCTAGGCGCAGAGATTGTCGAAATTTCCTGCCCCCGATTCCGCTACGGCATTGCCGCCTACTACATCATTGCCCCGTCCGAAGCCTCGGCCAACCTGGCACGGTATGACGGCGTGAAGTATGGTCAACGGATTGAAGATGCGGAAACCCTGCTGGAGATGTACAAGCGCACGCGGGCAGAAGGCTTTGGTGCGGAAGTGAAGCGACGGATTATGATCGGCACCTATGCCCTATCTGCGGGCTACTATGATGCCTATTACCTGAAGGCGCAAAAGGTGCGAACCCTGATTAAGCAAGACTTTGAAGCAGCGTTTGAGCAGGTGGATGTGTTGGTGTCTCCGACTGCCCCAACGACAGCCTTTAAATTGAATGAAAAGTTGTCTGATCCGCTGAGTATGTATTTGAATGACTTAATGACCATTCCGGTGAATTTAGCAGGTTTGCCGGGGTTGAGTTTGCCCTGTGGGTTTGATAGCCAAGGTCTACCGATCGGACTACAAATCATTGGGAATGTGCTGCGGGAAGACCAAATTTTGCACACAGCCTATGCCTACGAGCAGGCCACAAATTGGCACCAGCAAACAGCACCCTTGGCATAATAGAGGAGCAGCAGGCTGAATCAGCGCTGTTTGAAAACCCGTTTGGTAAATATCCTATGACTTCAGTGACTTCCTTACCCAATGCCAATGAGACGATCGAGCTGGAACCGAGCTATAAGATTCCCCTAGTCTTAGTGGGGGCAGGAATTGGGTTGACCTTTTTGCAGGTCTGGTTGGGGCTGGCGATCGCACTGTTTGGCATGTTTTTACTGTTCCAGACCGTGAGTTTGCGGCTGCAATTTACCGCCACAGATCTGGATATTTACCGGGGTGAAACGCTGATTCGCCGCTTCCCCTATCAAGAATGGCAAAATTGGGAGATTTTTTGGCAACCTGTGCCGATTTTGTTTTATTTCAAAGAGGTCAAGAGTATTCACTTTCTGCCAATCATTTTTGACCCCAAGATGTTACAAATTTGTTTAGAGCAGCGTTGTCCAAGAAATGCTCAAAGCACATCACAGTAATTTTTCAGCAACATTTCTCGTCATTTTCTCCATGATGTCTTTACGGTAGGGTTTGTAATATGGCTTCTGATGATTTAACAGTTCCAACTCCTGATGAGACTCCAGTGAATCCTCCTACCAAACCGACTGAAGCCACGATCGCAGACTCGCTGCCCGTACTGCCCACAGAGGAAGTTCTCCCAGGAGAGGGGGGTGACGTGAATATTGTTGAGGCTGAGATGATCGAAGCTGAGATAACGGAAGTTGAGTTTACAGAAGTTGAGTTTACGGAGGCGACGGTTACTGAGATGCCTGTTGCTGAGGTACCTGTTACTGAGAGACCTATTGCTGAGAGACCTGCTGCAGAAGCGACTGCTAATGAGATAACTGCTGATGAGATAACTGCTGATGAGGTAGTTGTAGCTGAGGCGGTTGTAGCTGAGGTAGTTGTAGCTGAGGCGGTTGTGGCTGAGGCGGTTGCGGTGGCTAAGATGGCAGTCCATGAGGCTAAAACTGATCAGACCGAGGTGAATTTACAGCCAGCAGCGCTCCTGCAGGATATTGCCACCCTGGAAGCTCAGATCAGCCATCTTCAGACCGCGATCGGGGATTTGGAGGAACGACGCGATCGCCTACAGACCGAGATTGCCGAATCTCAAGACTACTTTGCCCAGTTTATCCAATCCAGTTTGGGAGATTTGGAGCGCCGCAAGCAAACCTTACAACTCTCGATTGATCAATTGGAACGCCGCCAGGAAAGAATTCGCGAAGAAATGCGCAGCAGCTTTGCCGGAAGTTCCCAGGAAATTGCCATGCGGGTGCAGAGTTTTAAAGATTACCTAGTCGGTAGTTTGCAGGATTTGGTCACGGCGGCCGATCGTCTGGATCTGGTGCGATCGCAGCCCACTGTGGCGCAACCTGAAACCTCCCCAACACCTCCCGCTTCCGAAGCGATCGGCGATCCAGAATTTGCTGAGCCGCTCTATGAAAAGCAAACCGAAAAAATTCGCCAAGTGATTTCCCTGTTCCGCAACCAGCCAGATTATTATGGACCGACATGGAAATTGCGCCGTACCTTTGAAGCTGCTCCGGCAGAACGGG
>JAYKGX010000168.1:0-5794 GCA_035285565.1 Synechococcales cyanobacterium | reverse complement strand
AGATATCACCAATGCAGATTTCACTGATGCTTTGATCGATCGCTATACCGTGAATAAGCTTTGTCAATTTGCCGCGGGTACCAACCCGTTAACTGGCGCTGATACCCGCGAAAGCTTAGGATGTCGGGATTAACAGCAATAAGATTACACCCAGCGATTAATTAAAAATGCCAAACCAAATAATAAACCACTCCAGAAATGCAACTCTACTGCAATTAAACGGCATCGTAATAATTTATGGGGCTGTTCGTACTGGCTAAGAATAGTGTGGCACAGGCGATTTGCCGTAGGAATGCTAGCAAAAGCAAGCAAAGTCCACAATGGGAAAAAACCTAGGGCAATGAATAATACAATAATTCCGTAAATAGCGCCGCAAACCCAAGGTAATAATTCCGCTGCTCGTTTTGCCCCTAACCGAACCACCGGAGATTTTTTTCCCACGGCTGCATCATCGTCCACCTGGTTAAAGTGAGAACAGAATAAAATGAGACTGGTGGTGAGACCAATGACGATCGCAGCAGCACTATTCATCCAGGACAAGGCTTGGGTTTGGCTGTAGTAACTGGCGGAACAGGCTAAGGGACCAAAGGCTATAAAACAGAGGGGTTCCCCCAATCCTTGATAACTCAGCCGAAAGGGAGGTCCCTGGTAGAGATAGCCGACGGCACAACAAGCCAGCACGAGCATCAGGACTACAAAGCTCTGTTGTAGCCAGGTAATGCCAACAATGCCCAATAACCCTAATCCCAGGCAGAGATTGGCAATCCAGAAAATCAGCGATCGGTTACCCGTCATGTTGACTAAGGAATTGCGCTTATTGACATCTACGCCAGTCTCAGCATCAAAGACATCATTACTGAGGTTTTCCCATGCCAGTATTAAGATGGCGGATCCGAGAAATAAGGTAAAAATGATTGGATCCAGCTTTCCAGTTTGGGCATAGGCGATCGCAGAACCAACCCAAATCGGCATAATTGCCACACTATACATGGGGGGTTTGAGGGCTGCCCACCAGAGACGGCGATCCGCAGCCACCCCATCTGCCTGCGGAGGGTGAAGCGGGTTGGAATTTAGCGATTTTGTAGACATTTATGTTTATCCCAATGTTCTCTAATCCAGGATCGAATTGCGATCATTTAACCAGCAATTTAATCCGTATTTTAAGCGTCTATCTAGTGTCCCACCTGGGTTTGCGAGGTATGGCGATGGGTTATAGAAACGTTACAGAGCGCAAGAGGCGAAATCAGATTTGAGGATTTTGCGGGGAGGGGGGACGAGTCAATCCCCTAGGGTGCATCGTCATCTTGCTAGACAGATCTATTTGCACTGACTAATGGATCCATTGCTTGGATTGCAAGAAGCTTCTATGACCGCTATTTGTTGCTAGAGTTTGACTATTTATAAAGAATCATTACGAATCTATGCGCTTGCGTTGGCTTCTCACCCGCAGCGGGTCAAAACGGTGATTGATGGAGAGCACAATTGCTAGTGATACCAGTCCAATGGGGGATGACCTTTCTTTTAGTCGGAGTATTTTTTGGTCACCCGTCTTCTAGGCATCCGACAGAACCAGAACCTGACCCTGGTGATCCGAGCAGTCGAGCTGAATTTCTCGAAGTCATGGTGCGTTAAGATCAACTTAATAAACCCAGCCCATTCAAGTCTGTTTCTCATGCCCGTTACCCCGCCTGTTTCGGACTGCTATACTACCCATTACGATCTGCATGAATTTCTCCTTGCTTGCAAGCAGGCATTTTTGGCGACGGATTCCATCCAAATCGTCAGCATTTCTAGCGCAGTTGATCCAGTTGATCCGCTAGCAGTGTTGGCACGATTGAGTCAACCGCAACAACAGCATTTCTATTTTGAGAATACAACTCAGCAGCAGTCGTTGTTAGCGATCGATTCAGCGATTCACTTGCAGCTAACAGGTCCCGATCGATTTACCCAAGCCAGAGATTGGGTACGCCGTCTCTCGCAACAGGTGATTCAGGTTGGTGATGGCAGCTTGGTCGGAGCCAGCGCTCGCTTTTTTTGTAGCTTCAACTTTCATGCCGGCCGCATCCATGCCCAGAGCGATCGCCATTTTGCATCCCCCGAGACAACTGGATCGATCCTGCTGCCGCGTTGGCAACTGCTGCGATCGAGCGATCGCAGCCATTTAGTCGCCAACTTAGTGGTGGATCAGCAATTTGATCCGCAGCAACAAGCTGATCGCGTCTGGAAAGGCTTTAAGATGATTTCCAGCCTGGAACTAGAAGCGCTGGAACTCGCAGATCAGTCGCGATCGGTCACTCCCCTCAGGTTACAGGAAGTGGGTTCTGCCTCACAATTTCGGCAAGCCGTGGAACAGGCACTACAACTGATTCGGACAGGGCAACTGGATAAAGTGGTGTTGGCAAGGGCTTGGGATGTCATCGCAGCTAGCCCCTTAGATTGGATTACCTGTTTAAGCAATTTACGACAGTTTCATCCCAATTGCTACATTTTTTCCAGCCATGATGGTTCCGGGCAAATCTTTTTAGGAGCCAGTCCCGAACGTCTTGTTACCCTGCAGGATCAACAACTGGAAACCGATGCCCTTGCTGGATCAGCCCCTCGGGGAACCACTGCGATCGAAGATGCCCAACTTGCGGATCATTTGCTATCCAGCGAGAAAGAAACCCACGAGCACCAATTCGTCATCGACTTCATCACCCAGCGCCTCCAACGCCTCGGGCTGCAACCCACCCTATCCCAGCCACGTCTGCTACAACTGTCGAATATTCAACATCTCCATACCCCCATTGCTGCCACCGTTCCACCTAACGTGCATTTACTAGACATCGTAGCAGAATTGCATCCCACCCCTGCTGTGGCTGGAGTTCCCCGCGATCGGGCCTGTGACTATATTCAAGCCTTAGAACCCTTTGAGCGATCGTTTTACGCTGCCCCCATCGGTTGGGTAGACACCGCAGGCAACGGGGAATTTGCCGTTGGTATTCGTTCTGCCATCATTGCCGATCGCACCGCCAGACTGTTCGCCGGAGCAGGCATCGTAGCAGGCTCCAGTCCTGACAAAGAACTTGCCGAAGTTGAATGGAAACTCCAAGCCCTCCTAAAAGCAATCACTTAACCATCCCCCTCTCAAATCCAAAATCTAAAATCCAAAATCTAAAATCCCATTCATGCTCGACTTTCGCAACCTCAACACCCTCTGGGCCTCTATTCTCGTAGAAACATTAGTGCGCTGCGGTCTCACCACCGCTATCCTTTGCCCTGGCTCGCGATCGGCCCCCCTCACTGTTGCCTTTGCACAGCATCCTCACCTAGAAGCCATACCGGTTTTAGACGAACGATCGGCAAGTTTTTTTGCATTAGGATTAGCTCGTCAATCTCACCGACCTGTCGCGATCGTCTGCACATCGGGAACGGCAGGTGCAAACTTCTATCCAGCCGTGATCGAAGCGCGGGAAAGTCGTGTGCCCTTGTTAGTCCTAACAGCCGATCGTCCACCAGAACTACGGGATTGCAATGCTGGGCAAGCGATCGATCAACAAAAACTCTTTGGACATTATCCCAACGATGCAGCAGAATTAGCATTGCCAGATCTTGCTTGCTTGAATTATTTACGACAACGCATTCTCCAAGCCTATCAACAAACGCTGTATCCCATTCCTGGCGTGGTTCATTTAAATCTTCCCTTTCGCGATCCGTTAGCTCCAATTGAACAAGCTGAAATTTTAGAGTTATCCAACAGGTTTCCAGAAGACTTCTTTAATCATATCAATCCGTCTCTTTTTATCAATCCTATTTCTATAGAAAATATTTCATTCAATATTAATATTTTGCCTGATTTAAGTAATTGCGATCGCGGTGTAATCATTGCCGGTGTTGCCCAACCGGAACAGGTGGAATCCTACTGTCAAGCGATCGCCAATTTAGCTGAAACACTGGGCTGGGCAATTTTAGCAGAAGGACTTTCTCCCATCAGAAATCATCTGAGCCATCATCGCTATTTAATTAGCACCTATGATATGATTCTGCGCAATCCAGCCTGGGCAGAGGTGTTAACTCCTGAACAGGTCATCCGCGTGGGAGACATGCCCACCAGTAAAGTCTTGCGGCAATTTCTGGAAACCACACAACCTTTGACTTGGGTGATTGACCCCTGCGATCGCAGTCTAGACCCCTTGCATGGTAAAACAATTCCCATTCCTTGGACGATCGAGCGGTTTTGTCAGACTTTGATTCCTCAGATATCAACACAAGAAACCGATCGCACCCAACCGACTCACTACCTACAATCTTGGCAATCATTCAACTCACAGGTACAGACCTACCTCGATCGCAGCTTTAGTCAACTGGAAACCATGACAGAACCCAAAGTTGCTTGGCTATTAGCAAAACATCTACCCACAGGCACCAGTTTATTCATTGCAAATAGTATGCCCGTCAGAGATGTGGAATGGTTTTGGCAATGCGATTCCAATTCAGATCACGTTAAAAAACGTCTCATTTTTGTCAACAGAGGTGCAAATGGGATTGATGGTACTTTATCCACAGCACTGGGAGTTTCGCATCATGGACAACCTAGCGTGTTACTCACGGGCGATCTAGCTTTGCTGCATGATACCAACGGATTTTTACTACGATCGCATTTCCGGGGAAACCTGACAATTATTGTGCTGAATAACAACGGTGGCGGGATTTTTGGCATGTTGCCGATCGCCCAATTTAACCCCCCCTTTGAAGAGTTCTTCTCCACTCCACAGAATATTAATTTTGCCCACCTCTGCCAAACCTATGGCGTTGAATATCAGGCGATCGCATCTTGGCAACAATTGCAGCAGGAATTAGCTGATTTAACCTTGGATGGATCAAAGGATAGCCCAAAGCGTCATCCTATCCGAGTTCTAGAAGTGAAGTGCGATCGCGCCCTAGATGCTAAACTGCGAAAACAACTTCTTGCCATGACACCTTTGCTGATCTAACGCATACTGATCTAATGCATTGGCGATCGCTCTTTTCCTCAATTCAGGTGTGAGGCGCGGATATCCTGGCGAGCAGATCCCCCTAGCCCCCTTGATAAGGGGGAACCGCGCCAAATTAAAGGGTTCAGCAATCGTCATTTGTCTCATTCCTGTTTGCTGTTGGGTTTGAAGTCCCCCTTGTTTCTAGCGCAGCGGCGCGTCAGCGCGGGGATGTAGGGGGATCGGGATGTGTTGCAATGATGAGTTGATTTGGTATAACGTATTAGCGATCGCTCACTCAACCGTTGATTCTCTTCTAGTTCTATGCCTTATCAATCTATCTTTTTTGATCTAGATGGGACATTGACCGATCCCAAACCGGGCATTACGCGATCAATTCAATACGCCCTGAGGGAATTGGGATTGGACAGTCCCTCGGAAGATGAATTGGCAATCTACATTGGACCTCCGTTACGACAATCCTTCGCAACTTTATTGGACACCGATGAACCCGATCGCATTGAGCAGGCAATCACCTATTTTCGTAACCGTTTCACCCGCATCGGACTCTACGAAAATACCGTCTATGCTGGAATTGAAGCATTGTTAGCCACGACTCAGACGATCGCCCCGCTCTATCTGGCAACTGCAAAACCGAAACCCTTTGCCACCCACATTTTGGAGCACTTTAACCTAAAGCATTTTTTTACTGACATTTATGGTTCGGAACTCTCTGGCAAATTTGAAAATAAAGTTGAACTATTGGAACATTTGCTGCAAACAGAAAAGCTACAACCCGAACATTGTCTGATGATTGGCGATCGGGCGATGGATATCACTGC
>JAYKGX010000167.1:0-7596 GCA_035285565.1 Synechococcales cyanobacterium | reverse complement strand
TGTAGGGCGCGATTGATAAATTGAATTCCAATGCCTCGACTGGTTTGTATTCGCAGCGATCGACGAGCAACATAGCGCAGGAAATAAGCTTTCGATCGAGGTTCATATTTCTGAACCAGTTCTGGGGCATAGGACTTGACCTTGCGATTTAAATTCAGCCAGTCCTGTTCCATTTTGTTGAATTGAGAAGACATTGCATTTGCCGTCACGCGATAGCGTATCAAGACTTGATCTAGCCCTTCCACATCCCAACCCATCCATCGGGTTCTGAGAAACAACTCCTGATCAGCCGTGCCAGACAACTCGGGGTCAAATCCACCCACCTGCTCAAAGGCTATGCGCCGCATCACCGTATTAGATGGAGTGACGAGTAAATTCTCATAATAGAGATGCTGGGGCTGAATCTGACGCAGACGTAAATTAGACAATGCTCCTGTAGGCGTACTATCCGCTTGTATAAATTCAACTCGACCAAAGCTAATTCCCAGTTGGGGATTGGCGGCAAAATGCTGGAGATGTGCTTCTAAATGAGTTGGCATCCAAATATCATCTGCATCTAGAAAGGCTAGAAACTCGCCTTTGGAAGCCGCCTTTCCCCGTTGGCGCGTGGGAGATAGCCCTCGGTTTTCCTGGGTGATGAGGGTAATCCGATCGTCTTTTTGCATATATCGCTCAACGATCGCTGCTGTTTGATCTGTGGAACCATCATTCACCACAATCACTTCAAAAGCAGTCATAGTTTGCTGGAGAACAGAGTCCAACGTCTCGGCGATGAATGGTTCTGCATTATAGGCAGGGATAATCACACTAACAGAAATTGACATGTCTATCTAAGGGGAAATAGGGCAATCAAGTCAGGAAAATGAAGTCAAGATTGGTTGGCTGTCCAGAAAGTGTGCATAACTTAACCCTAGGAAGAAAGAACCCGATTTGCTTTATGAAACAAGTAAAAACTGATGCTGGATGGTAAAGTTTTTACCAGTGCGATTTTAACGAAAAGCTTTTGAGTGCTGTGAAAAAGGAGGGCTTTGGGAAAGGTTTGAATACTTTTGACTAATTTCTCCAAGGCAAGATCCGCACGATTGGCGCTGGACGATCGCTCCAGATAGAATTTGACGGAATTACGGTAGATGTAAGACAAGGTTTTACGTTTTAAATGCTGTAGTTCTGGAGGCGCTAGCTCAAAAATATCCTCCATGACTGTAATCTGACATTGCTCCATCTGTTCAATTTTAGAAGACATCGATCCACTCGTGAGGCGATAGAGGATCTGGCGCTGGGGAACAACAACGTAATCCCAATTCAGAGCTAACCGCAGCCAGTAATCCCAATCTGCCGCACCCCCCGCAGCCGTTTTAAACTCTCCGGTGGCAAGAATTGCTTCTTTGCGAACCATTGGGTTGGAGCCACTGGCAATAAAGTTCCAGGTCAGTAAGTCCGCGAACACATTTCCCTCAAATTGCAAGGGTGGATCAGATGGATTAACACGATAGAGGTTACCGTCATCATCCATAAAATGCGTCCAACTATAAACCACACCGGCTTTGGGGTTTGCTTGTAACGCTTTCAGTTGCAGTTCTAATTTATCAGGAGTCCAGAGGTCATCTGCATCTAGAAAGGCGATAAATTCACCCCGAGCTAATGCCATCCCCCGGTTCCGCGCCACTGACAGTCCGCCATTGGGATAACTCGTGACCCGCAGCCGATCGTCGTTTAGCCCCTCTAGCAATTGGAGAGTTGAATCTGTTGAGCCATCGTTAATCACAATGATTTCAAAATCAGAAAAGGTTTGAGCTTGAACTGAGGCGATCGTCTCAAGAATGGTTGTTTCTGCATTATAAGCTGGAATAACCACAGAAATCAGGGGTGCCGTAGAATCATGATGCTGCATGACTAATTCTCCTCATTGATCTAAAAAAATCAGTTAATATTGAGTCAACTGCTTCAGGAATTTCATAGTGCTGTACCTCAAGAATTACAATTCTGCTCTGTGAGCGACTAATCTGGGATTGTGGCAGGTTTGAAAACCTGCTGCCTTACCCAAAAGACAAACAAAGGTGTAATCAAGACCTGGCTAATTAAGACGGCAAGCGCCACGGGCAATACGCCGAATTGAACCCCTATAAAGAGGGCAATTCCATAGACTGTTGTGAATAGAATGCTCCAAAATAAGTTCACTTTGGTTTTGTCTAATGCGTTCAGTAGTTGGGATGCAGCTAAGAAGAAAGGACGGGGAATCGCAGACAAACAAATCAACATTAAGACTGGGATAGCCACTCTGCGATGTTCACCAAAAATGATTGGAACATACCAAGGCGCAAGACATACTTGGAGAATAACTACTGGAATCAGGGTAGAGGCGATCGTTTTTAGCCCCGTCCGATAGTGTTTTTTCAACATTGTTAAGTTACTACGTGCCTCACATAGATGAGACCATAGAGAAGTAATTAACGTGTTCATAACACTTAAACTAATTCCTAAACCTGCATTAAAGGCAAAATAGTAAACCCCTAATGCCTCAATTCCTAGAAATCGACCGACCAATAAATAATCTAAATTATCTCGCAGCTTAGCTAGGAGTTCAACCCCAATAATATTTCCAGCATAGGTTGCGGTTTCTCGCCATCGATCGAATTGCAAGAAAGTTTTGGGTTTCCAAGGCTTGAACATTCCTGGAATGATGACCCAAGGCAAGATCGACAACGCGGTAGCCAGAATAACTGCCCACAGACCCCAACCCAGAAAAATGAAAAGAACGGTTAATGCATTAGCCAGAAATGACCGCCCAACCTGGCAGATGGCGAATACATTGAGTCGCCCAGCCCTTTCTAGCAGCGCAGATGGAACCGCCATAAAAGAAATCCCCAGATAGGTGATCGCTAGGAGGCAAAGGGGGGCAATCACCCGTGAGCTATGGTAAAACCAGGCGATGGGAAAAGCAATTAAACACTGGAGGATGAACATGGCTACACTCGTGGCGCAACTCATCCAGTAAACGGTTTCGCAAAGTGTGTCAACATCCTCTTCCGAGGCTTGAACTAACTTGGCTCCCAGACCTGCTTTCGCAGTAAAGATCGTGCCAAATTCCTGAACGGTCAAAACGATCGCCAGTAGCCCATAGTCTTCAAACGACAAAGCCCGAGAGAGAAGCACCGTCGTTCCTAACCCAAAAATGCGATTCAGGATTTCTGCAATACCTAACCAGCCCACATTCCGGATAAACCGATTAGAAAATTTATGTTTAACTTGGTTCAAAATGAGCATAGTAGGCGATGAAAGCAAAATAAAGAACCGCAGAATGACGATCGGAACCTGTGGAATCACTCGCCCAAGGTTACCTGGGTGACCCAACTTGAAAATTGATGTGACCTCCAATTCATTGGCACTAAACTCCGACTAATTCCGCACGACACCAATAGACAAAGGTTTTAAGACCCTGATCCAAAGCCACAGAATCTTGGAATCCAAGTGCCTGAAGCTGCGATATATCCGCCTGCCAATTGAGAGGAATCCCGATCGGTGCAACTCGGTCAAATTCAGGTGTAATGTCTAGCTCCAGAGCATGAACCACTTTCTGGGCTAGCGATCGGATCGTAATTTCCCGTCCCGTACCTACATTATAGACTTCACCCTGCATCGGAGCATTCAGAGCAACGGCTTTAATCGCCTTTGCCACGTCTAATCCATGGATAAAGTCACGACTCTCTTCTCCAGTGCCCTTCAGGTTCAGGGTATTGTGCAGAATTAATTGCTGGCAAATATCCCACAGCACTTGACGACGTAATCCCGGACCATAAGCAGAAAAGATTCTCAAACTTGCCGTTTGTAGGTTGTAAATCTTACTAAATTCCTGGCAGAGCTGTTCACTCATCAACTTATGAAAGCCATAGGGCGAGATCGGACTAATGGAGTGATTTTCACCCACAGGTAAAGCAGTTGGGTTACCGTACACCGCCGCACTGGACAGATAAATCACCCGACAATTGCGAGCATGAATCCGCAACGTATCTAAAAGATGAAAAGTCATCGATGCATTGGCCAGAAAATCTGATTTGGGATCTTCCACCGACAACCCCACAGCAGCCCGCCCCGCGCAATGGACACACAAGTCAGGGGGATATTGTTGAATAATCTCAACGAGCTGATCATCGGGCAGGAAAAGTTGCTCATAGTAGACGAGATTCTTGGTGGGGGCATTTTCCGGCGGACGCGTGCCCACGCCCACCACCTGCCAGCCTTCTTCTGCAAATAAACGAGCCACATACCGCCCAATAAATCCCGTAACACCCGTGATCAAAGCTGTTTTTATCATCAGAACTATCCCTATCCTGTGGAACGTTTTCCAGGTTCAGATTGTGAAGTTAGATTGGTGAAATTAAGGATTGCTGAGATTGATAGCCTACTTGCTTTAACTGTTGAGCCAATTGAGCGGAATAATTTTCCAGATTATACTTATTTTGGGCTAAGTAATAAGCCCGATCGCCCATTTCTTGTACTTCTTCCGGGTGAGCCATCAGGTAAGAAATTGCTTGCTGCCAACCCACAACATCTTGGTAATCTAGCCAAAATCCAATTTTTTCTTTCTCAATATCAATATCAACTTGTTGGTTACGCGTCATCAGCGTTGCCTTCCCCATCGCCAATGCATCTAGCAAGCTCGTCAAGCCATAGGAATTAGAATAACTTGCCCTGTGGGGGGGAATATCCAGGGGAATGGCGATCGCATAGGCACGACGATAGAGTTCCAGCATCTGAGGGAAAGTCACCGTTTTCTTTTCCAACCGATCGCTGTAGAACACACTGACATGAGGTGGTACCTTGGCTGCATCAGGAGCAGAGTTCCCCGTACAATACACCCGCAGCGGAAAATTAATTCCTTGGAAAGCGGAAACCAAGGTGTTGTAATCCCGATTCTCCCCCCCAGTGCTAATCCAAAACGAGTTTTCCTGACTCTTTGCAGTTAAATCCTCTGCGGTTAAATTGTCTGTCGATAAATCAATGTTTTTCTCATAAGAGGACAAATGTGGCCCCCATTCTAAAGTCCCTAGCATTTCCTCAGGGATTTGGTAATCATTGCGTAGCTGATCATACAAGCGTTGGCTCAGACAGAGGACTTTATCATGCCCATACACCAGAATTTTCGCCAAAAGACGGTTAATTGTCGTATCCCGAAAGGGGCGCTCTAGCTTAACCACTAAGGGTTTTCTGAGAATACCTAAGTGTCTTAAAAGAGATAGGAAAACAGTATCAGTAGGACCTGAGCAATACACCAAATCGTAATTCCCTTGGCACAGCACAGCTCGAAGTTGGTGATCCAGATTGCCTAATTTGAGTTTAGTTCCAATCTTCTTTAAGATGGGGTACTTTTCGTAGGGTAATAAATCCACCTCTAGCTCATGGTTAGATAAATGGGTTAATCCCCAAAGGATATGGGTTGGCATTGTCAAATTCTGAGACGTTTGCCAATAGTGCCACTCTTGCTCAATGTTGTAATGCATGACAAAGAGGATTTTCATGGGGATTCACATCCAACAAAATACACGACAAGAAAAAGGATATTGTGATTCAGCAGCTTGTTGATTCAAAACTAGGATGGTGACTTTGGAAAAGGGAAAATGACTAGCGGAACAGGGCACGATCGCTAGGCGATCGCTGCTTTGTAACCTGGGTAGCTGGATAAAATGACCCATCTTGACCCTCCTTCGCGTGGATTCCATTAATCACCATTCCCAGCACGCGTTGCCCAGACTGATGGATCACCTGACGAATCGCCTTCGCTTGACCAATATTCATAGCCCCTAACCGCATCACCCATAAACTGCCATCCACCATTCGATTCAAAACCGTACTATCAGCCGTTCCCAGCAAATTCGGCGCATCGAAAATCACAAAATCATACTGTTCTCGCAACCGTTGCACTAGGTTTGCCATGGTACTGGAATCAAGCAACACCAAAGGATTAGGAGGCATGGTTCCGACGGTGAGCACATGCAAGTTGGGACGGATCGTCGCGATCGCATCCTCAAGCCCCACCTGCCCCACCAACACATTACTCAGCCCCACCCGATTACTGATGTTCCAGATATGATGTTGGCAACCCTCCCGCATATCTGCATCCACCAGCAACACCCGCCGTTGCCCCTGCGCCATCGCCAGTGCCAAATTAGCCGCCACACTAGACTTACCCTCGCGCCGTACCCCACTCGTGACCATGATCGCCTTTGCCGCCTGATCCGTGGGCAAAAACCGGAGATTGGCCTGCAACATCTGATAGGCTTCCTGCGCTCCAAAGTGCGGATAATCTTGGGTAATCAAATAAGGAATCATTTCCGATCGCCCTTCCTGCTGAATGGGTAACAGTTGGGGAATCATTCCTAACATAGGATAGGGACGCCAACGTTTAACCTCTGGCAAGGTTTTGATAGATTGATCGGCATAGTCTACTAAAAAGGCGATCGACAACCCTAACAGCAAACCGACTGTGCCACCACCCACTAAAAAAAGTAACCGACTGGGACCTGCTGGTTGATCGGGCAACACCGCATTGGAAACAATCCGAGCATTCACCACACTCTGATTTTCGATCACCTGCACTTCCTGCAATTTCGTCAGCAGCGTTTTATAAGTGGTTTGAGCCGCATCTACCCGTCGTTGCAATTCCCGCTGGGTAGCTTCTAAGGTCGGTCGAGTGCGGGATTGGGCCATCGCCTGCGATCGCGATTGCAGCAAAGAGTCCAGCCCTTGTTTCAAGCTAATCCGCTCTGCTTCTGCCCTTGCCAAATCCGTCACCAGCTCCTGTTGAGTTTCACTTAACTGCAACAATTCCACCGATGTGTCCAAAGACTGCCCCGTAATCTCGCGAACCTGACTCTGCAAAACCGACTCCGCCGCCTGCACCTGATCGTTTAAGATGCGGATCTCTGGGTTCTCATCTTTGTATAAAGTGCTCTGCTTCGCCAAGTCTGCCTGAGCCTGCCGCCAATCTTTCAACGCTTTCTGCACCGTCTCAGACTGATTCAGAGCATTGACCAAGAGAGCCGTCTTGACATCCATGCCAACCTGACTGCGCAACTGTGCCACCCGACCTTCTGCCTGCGACAGCATCGACTTAGACGAGTGAATATTTTGCTCCAGCAACCCAATATTCTTCACCGACTCCTCGGTTTCTCGCTCCAATGCCACCACGCCATGGGTTTCGCGAAATTGTCGGAGGGCATCTTCCGCCTGACGCACCGTTTCTTCTTTCCGTTGCAGTTCTTTTTCAATAAACTGGCGTGCCCGCTCTGCTTGGGCTTGATTAACTTGGATATTATTATCAATGTAAGCTTGCATCACTTGATTCACAACTTGTGCAGCTTCACTGGCTTGCTGGGATTTATAGCTAACACGAATAATATCTGTGCCCGGAATCGGCTTGACATTCAGTTGCTTCGCCAGAGTTTTTACATCAGGTCGTTTTTCTGAACGATCGATGCGATCGTCTGAACGTTTTGTTGAGTAAACTTTCTTGACTGTTGTTTCTAACACAGGCTGAGACTTTAAAATTTCGGCTTCCGTACTGAGCGGATCACTCTTTTGCGTCAGAGCTTTAATTTC
>JAYKGX010000166.1:0-12170 GCA_035285565.1 Synechococcales cyanobacterium | reverse complement strand
TGATAGGTGCGTTCCGTACTCCATTTGCCTGCACAAGCTGCAAAAAATTCTTGGAAACTCAACATAAGCCTTGCCAAATAGGGAATTCAGGGACGTTTGAACCTGTGATCTGTCACCAGAGAATTTGTATCAATTTATTTGTGTCAATTTATTTACATACTCGGAGTGATTACTCACCTAGCAGAATCCGAAGAAATTTTAAAGTATTTCCAACAAAACGTTAAATGATTCCGCAGTAAGTTCGGTTTGAATTGATCCGTCTCTAAGATAGGAATTATCCACTCAAAGGGGGAACGATCACATGGATACGATACATTCTCAAATTTCGTTGCTCAACCAGAAGATGGATAGAGTCTTTCAAGCAATTGAAGAACTGAGTCGGCAACTGGCAGAGAGCCTAGGAGAGCTGCGGGTAGCAACGCCTGCAATGCCTGCCACTGCCAATTTGGTCGGCGGTAATGGACATCATCCGAACTACTCTCACCATCATGTGATTGAAGACTACAGTGAACATCGTGATGTTTTAATTGACAGTAATGGAATGGAAACCTTTGTGCAAGGCAGCGATCGCGTATTACCTCCCGATTTGCAAATTCAACGTCTAACCGCACAGTTGACTGCAGCCTACAATCGCATTGCCGCTCTAGAAGAACAGTTACTGGCTCGCCGTCTCGTTTCCTAACCGCATTGCATTTAATCTCTGAGCTTGTTGATTTGAGTTTCGATCGCACGCACACATTGTTGGTTATCCCATTGTTGATAGAGTGTTGCTGCGATCGCGCTAGCTCCGGCTCCCACCCCCTCTTTGACAAAGCCTTTTTCATACATTTGTAACACTTCTAAGGAAGATTGACTGAAATTGAGTTGAGTTGCAATTAAAGGTGCGCCTTCGATTAGGGTTGCCAGACCGACTGTATCTGCGGTTGGGTCTTCTGCAACCCAACGAGTGGTTCCTATAAGAATTTGTTCTACTTGCCAATCGAGCTGTAACCTTTTCTGCAAAGCGTGAGCCAGAGCATAGACTGCTAACATCTGGGTTCCACCTGCTAATAATACCCCACAGGTTCGACTGGCAGCGATCGCCATCCCCGCCACTACGGGTTGCATCGGATCACCCACTGCGGCAATCAATTGCAGGGGGAATTCTGGATGAGTGCGATCGATCTGGGCAAGATTCAGCCCTTGTTGAACCAGATCGAGTTTTTGTTGATGATTGCATTGAGCATGACTGCTATTCACTTTACCGATGGCTGCGATGCCGAGTCCCAATAAGACCGCTAGCGCTGTTGTCGTTCCGCCCACCACACATTCCGCCAAAATGAGATAGGACTGTTCGGTGGAGTTTCCTAGGCGTTCTCCCCACTGTAGCCCTGCTTGAAAGAGATGACGGACCCTGGCTAGATCCATCGCTTGTCCTGTGGTGACACATCTAGCACCCGAGATCGGTACATTTTGGGGGCGATCGGTGATTTTCGGGGCGGCAGTTTCCCAACCGGAGCGGGTTAAATCGATCGCCGGGATCGAGAGGGGAGAGGGTAATCCTGTGGTAAATAGATGCGGTGTGATGTGACAAGCCTGCAAGAGCGATCGCGTAATCACAGTGGGAGACACCCCGGCAGTCAACGGGGGCAAGGGGTAGGTTGGCTGCGATCGCCCGCCCTGGTAGAGATATTCCGCATCGGCTAGGGCTGTAAACTGGCGTGATTCTGGGGTGGCTCCGGCGGCTGAAATACCAGGGATCAAGGCGGTGTCCGTGAAGCCCAACACGCAGGCAAACGTTGGCTTCTGCCCCCGATAACGCGTTAACCAGGCTTCTGCCCGATCGCATTGGGTATAGCATCGAATCATGTCAGTTTTCATCTAACAAAGCTTGCACCCATTTAGGTGGTTCAGGCATGGATTCACCAATGCGATTGCAAAGGAACCAGGAAATGACATGCACTAACCACAGATAAATTACATTTTTGAGAATGATACTGACAATCGCAAAAATCTGTACCATGGTCAGACTGGGTTGCACGAGAATGCCGAGGCGATCGAACAACCATTCTAGCAAGCCTGTCACCTGGGTGGTGGTATAGAGCCAGAGGTCATCGCCTAGGAGCAACGACACCAAACCAATGCGGAAAAAGTCTCCGATCGTCGTCAGGATGGTTCCCAGTACGGTGGCGATCGTCCAGCCCAGACCCCGCTGCCAAAAATTCCCCAGCATCCAACCTAGAAACCCAGAGGGAATCAGAAATTGCAGACTGCGCACGGGACCCATTAGCACGGTGAGTAGCAAGGTTGAGACTAGAACTGCCATCCAAGCGGCTCGTTTACCCGATCGCAAATAGACCAAGGCAATGGGAAAGGGAAAAAAGAGACGTAAGGGTCCCACCGGGAAATAGAAATTTACCAGCCACAGCAATCCCGCTGCACTGGCCAAAAATGCCGTTTCCACCATGACGATCGGATTTTTGGAATCACGATGGCGATTGGGATCAGCCCGCTTGGGCAGGTTGGGCACTTCCGGCACAATATCATCCAACCAGCCCGATTCTTCTGGTTCGGTTGGAATGGGGTTGGAATGGGGTTCAGCCATGCGCTCGCCTTTTCTCTGGATGGATTGCAGCGTTCTCATTTTACCCCAACCCCTAGGGATTGGGTCCCGTCGATGCGCTCTGGCGGAGATGGCATTGCCTAGCCCAGTCGTCCAAACCGGGTGGTCATCCAGCGTAGGCGATCGCGTATCCAATCCGTCAAAATCGCTTCTTCTCGATAGCGCCATTCCCAATTGCCCTCTGGAACCCCTGGAAAATTCATGCGGGCATCCGAGCCGAGTCCGTAGAGATCTTGCAGCGGGAAGATGGCTAGGTTGGCGATCGAACCCAGGGCTTGGCGGATCAGATCCCAATGAATACCCTCGGAGCTAACGCAGCCGATTTGCACCATGAGATGATCCTTTTCCCAATCCGCTAATTTTTCAAACCAGCTAACCGTGGTGTCATTGTCATGGGTGCCAGTATAGACAACACAGTTGCGCACGTAGTTGAAGGGCAAAAAACTATTGCCGGGGTCAGAGCCAAAGGCAAAATGCAGCACCCGCATTCCTGGAAATTCATATTTATCGCGCAGGGCTTCCACTTCTGGGGTAATCACGCCGAGGTCTTCCGCCAGAATGGGCAATTTACCAAGCTGTTGCCGCAGGGTTTGGAAGAATTCATCACCGGGAGCCTTAATCCATTCGCCATTGATCGCCGTTTCTTCCCCTTGAGGCACCGACCAAAAGGCCTCAAAGCCGCGAAAGTGATCGATTCGAATCCAATCCACCAGATCCAGCATGGCTTCAAATCGCTGAATCCACCATTGAAACTGAGTTTGTTGCAAATAGTCCCAGTTGTAGACCGGGTTCCCCCACAGTTGCCCAGTTTCGCTGAAATAGTCCGGTGGAACGCCTGCCATCTCCGCCACTTCCCCCGTTTCTGGGTCTAGCTTAAAGTTTTTGGGGTTTGCCCAAACATCAGCACTGTCATGGGCAACGTAAATGGGAATGTCTCCAATAATTTGAATATTATGCTCTGCTGCATAGGTTTTAATGGCAAACCATTGTCGGAAAAATTCAAATTGTAAATACTTCTGGAATTCAATCTCAGATTGCAACTGCTGTCGCCAATAGGTCATGGCTTCTGGTTTGCGCCATGCGATCGGCTCATCCCATTCATACCAGGGTTTGGTGTCTTGGGAGGATTTTAGGGCCATAAACAGGGCATAGTCTTCCAACCAGCGGGCTTTTTCGCGGCAAAATTCTTCAAAATCGACCCAATAGTGAACGATCGGTTCAGGTTCCGCGACTTCTTCCACCGTTGCTTGGGCTGCTGTCAAGTCTTCTTCTGTGAGATCTGCCTCCACCGCAGACTCCACCACAGGCTCGGGTTGAGGAGGCTCGGGTTTGGGACCGCGGACGGCCACTTCCTGAAACCGCTGCCAAGCTTTGCGATAGAGGGGATATTTGGTCGCAATGACGGAATCGAATTCCACATGATCGGGATCAAAGCTGGGATAATCCGCCAGTTCCCAATCCATCAGCAACCCCTGTGCCTGTAACACTTCCAAGCTAATCAGCAAGGGATTGCCAGCCAGGGCCGAGTAGCACATGTAGGGTGAGTTGCCGTAGCCAGTCGGGCCTAAGGGCAACACCTGCCAGAACCGTTGTCCGGCAGCAGCGAGAAAATCGATAAACTGATGAGCCGCAGAACCCAGTTCTCCAATACCATAGGGTCCCGGAAAGGAAGTTGGATGTAGCAGAATGCCGCTGGCACGCAAAGGGATCATGAAGACTCCTCAGATGGATGATCGCAGTCTAGCATAATCGATGAAGCGAGGAAGGTAGGAAAGGCAACGGTTTCAGACTGTTACACTGTTGATTTGCATGAAGAAAACTATCAATTCTTATCAAAATCTGTTGTTTTCCCCTTGGATCCCCAAAATGGTCTTTGCCATGATGGAAGTCATCCAGAGAAAAACAGATATTTGCCTGAGGGCAGTTCTGATTTCCTGTTTCATCTATCACTCGTCTAACTTATGAGTCCTTTAACTGTTGCACCTGCTGCCTTAGCGCCGATCGTATTTTCACCTTCCGTATTTTTTCCAATTGCCCGGTTCCTGACCCCAACGGTTGTAACTGCAACGATCGCGGCAGTAACAGTTTTCTCTCCAGCGGCGATCGCTAGAAGTGAAGCTGTTCCGGCATCACCCGTACCCCAACGTCTTGCCCAAGCAAAAAACTCCATTTGGCGCACCATTGCTCCGACGAGCAGTGGATTTTCCATTCTCATGCCAGGAACACCACAACAGAAACAATCTTCTTTCAGGCTGTCATCCGGCGATCAGATAGTATTGTATTCGTTGGGGAGCTATCGCGCCCAAGAAAAAGTCTTGTACGCAGTGTTCTATGGTGATCTAGCCGGTAACCAAACTCCAACAGGGGAGATGGCTGATCGTATCATGGAAGAAATTGCGAAGGATATTTTAAGTACAATGAATGCAGAAATTACAGCGCAACAAACATTAGCACTCAATGGCTTTCCAGGGTATGAAATGCGAATCAAAAGTCGAGCAGGCGAAGGCACCGGGCGAGTCAGAACCTTTATCGTCAATCGTCGCCTGTATGTTCTGATGGCACTCACGACCCAAGAAAAAGCCCTGAGCAAGAGCATTGACGGATTCATGCGATCGTTCAAGCTAACGTGGAATTAAAATCCAAGACCCAGAACCCCGTAGGGGCGTGTATCCCACGCCCACCACCCCCAACATCCCCCCAACATCCCCACCCAATTCCACCTCAATTCCACCCAAAACAATCCAGAGGCATTCATTCCCCCAAAAATCGAGAAACCCCCAGAGGCGTGCATCACCCATGGCATTAATGGGCACGATGTTTAATCAGCAGCTTATCCAAAGTTTGCTTGAGTTCTTCCGTCTTAGCAAAAATATGGCCTTCAAACGCTTCGGGCCACTTCACAGGCGGAAGCTGAGCAACATGCTCTGGGATATAGGGATGATCCGGCTTAGTACAATACATCCCCCAGATAGTAGCCGAAGTCATAAATTGAATAAACTCCGCTGGATACTCTGCACCATCAATTAAATGTGCCTTTGTTTTTAAAATCGTGATAATTTCATCATTCTGTTGTTTGAAGAGCGTAATGATATCTGAATTAATCTCTTTAATATTTCCTTGCATCCACAGCGGATAAATTTCCGAACTTAACTTTAAAGAAGCGTAAATCGGCCCGTAAAACTCCTCCACTTGACGTTTCCGATATTCCAAATCTGCTTCCGTTAGTAACGTTTCTGTGTGGAGCGCTTTTTGTAAACCCGTTTCGATAATCTTTTCGGCAGAAAACTTGAGAAATGTCCCTGCCCCCAGGGCACTCGCCAGAAACACTCCCAAAACTTGTAGGATATCCATTCTTTCCTTCCTCTCCCGATCGCAGGGCTGCAAAAACTGGTGCTTAAAGACTAATACCAAATCAACTCATCATTGCAACACGTTTCGATCCCCCTAAATCCCCCTTAATAAGGGGGACTTCAAACTAAACAGCAACCAGGAATGAAACAAACGACGATTGCTGAACCCTTGAATTTGGCTCGGTTCCCCCTTATCAAGGGGGCTAGGGGGATTCCCGTTCCGGGAGGCTGCGCCAACGGCTCGCCAGGATATCCACACCTCACACCTGAATTGAGGAAAAGAGCGATCGAATCTGTCTCGTTAATTAATGGATTTGGTATAAGCTACCCCTAGAATACCCGATGATCTTGCCTTGCTAACTGCTGGGTCGTGGAGAAAGCTAGGGACAAAGACGACGATGCTCTACGATCGAGCTTGAGTCATCACCCGATTGCAGACTCGGATTAGTGGACAAAAAGGGTTTGACTTGCTCACAACTCTTGTGCAGTAAGCGCTCCAAAGTCAAGGGTTCCAAATTCCACAGCGCGATCGTATTTTCATCCCCATTTGCGGTTGCCAGTGTTTTCCCATCGGGACTAAATTTGATGCCATACACCCCTTTTTTATATCCCGTCAGACGGGTGAGGAGCTTGCCCTCTCGGTTCCACAGGGTGACGGTGCGGTCATCACTGGAAGCGGCGATCGTCTGACCATCGGGACTAAAGGTGACATCGTTAATGTTGGCTTTGTGGCCGGTTAAAACAAAAGCGGGCTTTGCTGCAAATTTTCCACTGCTCTCCTTCCGCCAGAGCCGCACTAACTTATCACTGCCTGCAGAGGCGAGCCATTGCCCATCTGGACTGAACACCACTGCCCACACCGCGCCTTGATGTCCGCGTAAGGTGCCCAAGGATTGATATTGCCCTGAATCTTGCCGTTGCCAGAGGCGGATGGTGCTGTCTTCGCCGCCAGAAACGAGGAGTTGCCCATCTGGACTAAAATTCACACTATTGACCTGCGATTCATTCTCCTGCAAGGTGGCGATCGCTTGTCCTTCGCGATTCCACAGGCGGATGGTTTTATCCGTGCTGCCAGAAGCCAGCAATTCCCCATCGGGGCGGAAACTAACGGTCTGTACCCAATTGCGATGTCCGGTCAGGGTTTTAATCGGCTTCCCCTCATTCGTCCACAACCGAATCGTGGAATCATCACTGCCGGAAGCGAACCGTTGCCCATCTGGACTGACGGCGATCGCTACCGTTTGCTCTTTGTGGGCTGCGATCGATCGCACAAGCTTACCGTTGCGTTGCCAGATCACCAGTTTGCCATCCTGCCCAACGGACAATAACTGCTCGCCATTGGGGGTAAAACTCACATTGAACACTTTTGCGCTGTGGTGGCGGAGGGTGGTGAACCAAGCATTGTTGGGTTTCCAGAGTCGGACTGTGCCATCTTGGCTAGCAGAAGCCAGTAATGCTCCATTGGGACTGAAGGCGATGCTATTGATCGATTCGCTATGACCTGTTAAATCTGCCAGCCAGTTACCTTCTTGATCCCACAGCGTCACGGTATTTAAACCATTCCCTGCTGCAATCATTTCGTTATTATGAGCGTTTACACTCGTGATCCATTCACCTCGCCCCTTGAATCGTTTGATCAATTTCCCATCGAGATTCCACTGCTTAACGGTATTGTCATAACTTGCGGAAAAGCAGGTTTTTCCATCAGCACTAAACCGTAGCGAAGACAACAGTTGCTGATGCGCTTTCCAAGATTTGAGCAGTTTACCATCCCGATTCCACAGGTGCAACATCCCATCCTCATCACCAGAAACCAATTGTTGTCCATCAGGACTAAAGGCGAGGCTCCAGACCTCTGCTTTGTGTCCAGTCAATTGTCGCAGAACCGTACCATCCCGATTCCACAGATACACCTGCCGATCGCCCCCCACCGCTGCAATCACCTGCCCATCAGGACTAAAACCAACAGACCGAACATTCCCCTTCAAGGGCATTTGGGCGATCGTCGTGCCAGCCTGCCCATCCCAGCGCCAGAGCCGTACCGTATCATCCAAACCACCGGAGACAATCAACTGTTGATCGGGACTGAAACTGACGGTGGTCACCCCCTCTGTATGCCCCGCCAAATTTGCCACCAAACTGCCATCCAACTTCCAGACCTTGAGATTGCGATCGCCCCCCGCCGAAATGAGAAGCCGACCATCGGGACTAAACTGCACCTGATTGACCCACAGATTATGTCCTTCTAACCGATTGACTTCCGGGTTGCGGTAAAAAGATTGCGCCAAGACCGTCATCACAGCAGGTTGTAATTTGCCGATCGCCCAGGGAGAGGTTTGCAACGTTTTACCCGCTTGCACAGCGGTGATCCAAGCTTCCAACCCATGCCCCGATTCCAACATCGCTTGGGAAGAGGCACTCAGGGCTTTAATTTCACCGCTGATAGCCTGTTTACGATTTCGTTCTGCAATTTGGGATTGGGTAAAGGCGATGACTGCCAAAGCTGTAGTTACACCCAAACCGATCGCGATTCTGACAATGGTGTTGCGTTGCCGTTTAATTTCCCGACGTTGACGAGCAGTTTCGGCTTTGCGGCTGAGAATCACATGTTCCCGTTGCAGGGGTGTGGGCGCAGGCAGTTGATCCGGTTGATAGATGACCCATTGTTCCACTTCATCCAGGTAATTGCCCTGTAACAGTAAACTGGAGTCGCGATCGCGTTGGTTCCATTCCTGCGTTCGTAATAGCAATCTCGTATGCGATCGTACATAGTCTAAATTCGTATCTAAAGCCTGAATAATGAGTTGTAATGCTCGGTTGTGATCATCGGTTTCTCGACAAAAGATCCAATTGCAAGCGGCGATCGCGGGATGAACTTCATGGGCCTGCACATCCCGACAGACGACAGGAATTAAGCGCTTATTCAGTTGGACAGCATGATTCACTTCCACCGTACATTCATAGGATGCCACTGAGTCGGGACTGATGACATATAAAAAATTCGCAGCTCCAACAATGCCATCGTAAATTTCCTGCCGCCAGTTAGCGATCGGGGGAATATCTTCCCAATCAATCCAAACCTTGCGACCTTGGGCAACCAGGACTTCGTAGAGCGATCGCACAAAGACCTTATCCCGGCGGCAATAGGAAATAAAGATATCCAGTTCTGGACTGTTAGATTCAACCTCTGGACTGTTAGATTCGAAGCTGTTAGATTCAACGCTATTGGATTCAACGCTATTGGATTCGACGCTATTAGATTCAACGCTATTAGATTCAACACGATTGGATTCAATGTTATTGGATGAAGATTCCATTCCCATTCACTTACCTGACTCTTTCTTCGGATTACCTTGGTTTCGGATTACCTTGGTTTCGGATTACTTGGTTTCGGATTGCCTTGATTTTCACTGTTGCGTGCCCCAAAATTGGCTTCCATCCCAAACTTACCTGTATCCACCCAATCCGCCCGAATCATCGACCACCAAGAGGTTGTCTGCTTTTGCAGGATATATTCGTAGGGCAGCCAGCCATAACCGCGATCGCCCCATTCTGCCCCCCAGGAATTGCGAACTTTAATTGCATTCTTGCTATCATCATAGCCAACCGCCACCATGGCATGACCCACATCACTCTGGTTGTTAAATGTCTCGTAGGGAATCTTGCCTTCTGAATCCACGTTTCCCAAGGTTTCCGCCGTAATTTTGATCCCAAACATGATGGGAAATTTGGCTGCTAAAACGACTTTAATTTGAGCCAATAGGGTTTCCGGTTTCATTTCAGCACGGACATCTTTAATCTCAGGGCGATCGAGCCGAAAGTAGTGGGTGGCTTGAAATTTCTGGGCGTAGGCATAGCAGAAAGGCGGCGGTTCTTCCTCCGGAGAAGTCTCTTCCCACAGCCAATATTCCTCTGGGGGGACACCAAACAATTGCATGGCCTTCATGGTATCCCGCAGGGAAGCCCCAGTATCTGCCAGCTTACCGTTGCGCCGCGCTAGTTGCCGAGTCATACGATAGAGAAAGCGACTGGAAAATTGGATGGGTTCCTGACTGACTTTACCGTAGAAGTAATTCATCAGGGCGATCGCGGCATGGGCGGTACAGGAGTTTTGCCCGGATTGCAACAGATTCTGATCTGGCACAGATTCGCCAAAATAATCGGGAGACTCTGGGGGGAGCAGGTCAAACAGGGGCGCAATACGAATTTCCTGCTGGATAGCTGGGTTATGACTCAAACTCATCAAGGTGGTCACCGCTTCTTCTTTGGATGACCAGAGGGGGACAAAGAGCAGATCGGCAGAGTCTTGATCTTTACTGACATCTTCCGGGGTGAGACGATCTTTCAAAATCAGGTTGCCCTTAGTTTTAACCACTGTTTGCTGGGTTGAGGGTTCCTGGTAACAATGGGCTGGGATTAAAAGGAATAAATTGTCCTTTGTGCGATCGCGATTTTGGTTGGCAATCAATCGGGTCAGCAAGCTTCGTAAGCCATAGAGGCGGGGTTTGATCGCGCCGATCGCCTGCAGTTGCTGAATGGGCAAGCTATGGGCTGTGTCTGCTTCACAGAGATAGAGTAAATCCGAAATGCGAGTCAGTAAACTGGATTGTAATGCATTCACCATGTCATCTACACGTTCAGATTCCGGACGTTTGGGGTCTGCTGGGTTAATGATTGTCCCATTCAGGATAATTCCCAATAAATTCAGGTGATCACTGGCTTGCTCTAAGATAGCAGCGATCGCATGATCATCATAAGTTTCGCCATCTGTTTGCCAGTGTTCAGTATGGCGCTGCTCCTGCACTAATTTCTGACAGAGAACCTCTAACATTTGCAGAATTTTTTCAGAAATTTCCTGGAGGGTTTCCGCTGTCAGGGATTCTCCGCTGAGTAATCGTATAAATTGATCCATTGCCTGGGAAAAGTGTACGATCAGGTCTGGGAAGGGTTGTTTAATGAGTTCAGAAATTGAAGATCCAGCATAGCGATCGGAATTGGGTTGAGTGCCGTTGAAGACAGTAGCGTTCCCCTGCCTGAACCTAGAGTTGTTAGCACGGGATTGCTTGGATCGAGGAGGCTGGTTCGATTTGGAAGGCGATCGCCAGTTAGCTTGGCTATGAGTGATTAAATCAGTTGCGACTTTTTGCAGATCAAGGACTTGTTGGCTGACCCGGCGTGAGGACTGCTGGATGACATAATTGGTCAAGCGCTGGGGAATTTCTAGTAACAGGTTAATTATCTTTTGTTGTTGCTGATCTAGGGCTGCTTGTGTTGTAACCGTTTGCAGGGTCAGCAGCAGTTCCACATTACTCGTGAGATGGTGGGTGCGGATGCGATAGGCGATCGCCTCTGATAGGCTGGCTTGCTGGGGAGAGGTGGCTTCCTGCTCCTCATCTTTTAGCATTTGCACATAGGTGTGTAGGTCTTGGAGCAGTGGCTCTAAATCTTGATGAACCAGTTGCTCCATCATTCGATAATTGGAGAGGAGATCCAATAAATCATCCACACGCTGATTCATTTCACTTTCCAGCACGAGATACTGAATATTTTGGTTGCCCAAAGTATAATCACTCTCGTAATGAATTGCATCCTTGCCAAATAGGTAGCCTGTCTGACCCGTGGTCGTCGCGTCCCTAGCAGTGTTGTCTCTAGCGGCTTCGTCTCTAGCCGTCTCTCCAACGGGCGATCGATCGAGATTACGCAATTTGGGCATGGTAAACCACCTCTTGACAAGCACACTCAGATTAGAGCTTATGAGGTGATTGTATCCTACTTTCCAGAGAATTCAAGCGAGCGGTGAGTTGGGCGATCGCCTGTTGCTGGTCTTTTACCACCCGATTGAGGGACTGAATCACGGCGCGGTGATCTTTCACAGCCTTGGTCAGCACGGCAACAATATCAAAGGGATGGATGGCTCGGCGATCGTGGGTCGCCAGGGCGGTGGGCACTTCTTCGGCAATGAAGCCAAAATTGAGACGTTGACTCTGATCACTCAGGTAACGGAATTTAACAGGCTGGAGACCTTGCAGCAGATCACTGGTTTCTTGCGAGGAGAGCTGGCTAATATTCTCCTTCATACGTGCTGAGGAAAGTTGCTGCACCCGTTTGCTAAAGACATCTTCGGCATAGAGGCGACCATTGGTAAAAATTTTGGCATCACTGGGCACTTGATTGAGGTCCAGATCCGTCCCCACGACCAGATCCCCATTCACCTGCAG
>JAYKGX010000165.1:0-6232 GCA_035285565.1 Synechococcales cyanobacterium | reverse complement strand
CGATAAGCCCGCAACAGCCGTAGGGGATCCTCCGCCAAATTTTCTGGTGCAATCATGCGCAGCACCTTGCGTTCCAAATCCTTACAGCCCTTGAGGGGATCAACCAACTCCAAGGTGTGAGGATTGTAGGCGATCGCATTCATCGTAAAGTCGCGTCGCCGTAAATCCTCTTCTAAACTGTCTCCCACTTGCAGGGCAAAATCTGCCGTCCCCTGGGCAAAGACCACCCGTGCAATTTGGCGTTCCGCATCTAACAGAACAAACCCTGCCTGGTAGTGACGGGCGATCGCTCTTGCGGTTTCTACTGCCGCCCTAGGCAGCACAAAGTCTAGATCAAGATATTCGGAATGCCGCTCCAATAAGGCATCTCGCACACTTCCCCCCACCAGACATGCCGAGATTGGCAGCCAGTCTAAACTGAACGGCCATGTTTTGGGTGATAGGGCGGAGGATCCCAAAGTATGTTCCTGTAAAATCGTTACGTATTCAGCCAAAGTGTAACTACCCTACGTGAATTCTTTCACTGCCTGAGCTAATCTAGCAGATAAAGGATCTTCATTCTGCGTTGCTTTTGCTTCGTGCGTTTTCTTTATATTGCGCTAGGGAGGCTGGAGATAATGTGTATTTGCGTGAATTGTTCTTACGTCGATCGTTGCATCACCTACCATGCGGTAGAAACCCAGCATCAGCAGGCTCATTTGACAGAAAATCCTACCTTTGAAGCTAATGAGCCAACAATCAATGTCAATATCCGGGAAGCAGGTGAATATATCGAGATGGAATGGGATGTTGTGGGTTGTCTCAGTTTTAAAGTCGATCAGGGCAAATGGGCAAGGCTCCGACCGGGAGAACTGATCCCCACCTAAAACTGCGCGATCTCCCACCCTTAACCTCTTGAAAAACCCCGTTCTCGAAAACAACTGCTTGAAGGCTGGGCATCTTTCTTGCAATCCTTCCTTCAACTCCTCTTCGACCTCAACTCCTCCCTTCACCTCAGTTGCATCGCTTCATCATCCCTGGGGTATACTCTCTGCTGCGGAGCAATCCCCGTCCCCCCCACCCTCCCTTCATATTCCCATTCTGAATTCTACGTATTTTTACGGATTTTCTACGGATCTTCTGAGGTTATCCGGCTGAGTGAAATTTCTGAGTGCTAAGTGGGCATAGTATAGATTAAATCGTTTCTTCTATGGGATGAGAGTCTCTAGCAGTCCATCTTGGTCTGCAAATTTTGGTCACTTGTCTCAGGGAGGACGATCGCTTGAATTCATCGTTCACTGTTAATCGTTCACTCCGGTCTCAGCACTATGAATATTGCATCTCATACCCGTTCTCGCGATCGGTCTTCTTTTCATTGGCATTCGCTGGCGGTGGCATTGACCACTTTGAGTTTGACAGTAGGCTTGTTGCCCAGTTGGGCAAATGCTCAGTCGGCTTCGCGATCGGATCTTCACGCGGTGGGGGCCAGCTCTTCAGCCACCAGCCCTGGATCCAATAGTTCTGCGAGTTCTGCTGCTGCATCGGAGGTGAATCCCGCCCTGAAGGCACAAACGATGATTCATGCTGGCAATCAGCAGCTTCAGAAAAGTGAGTATCGGCAGGCGATGAGTAGCTATAGCCAAGCGATTCAAGCCAATCCCCAAGCCAGTCAGGCTTATTTTGGTCGCGGGGTGGCAGCCATGCGATTGGGCGATCGCGATAGTGCTCTGATGGATCTCAATCACACCCTACAGATGGATCCGGGCAATGCAGCAGCCTATGCCCATCGGGGAAACCTCCATTATCAATTGGGCGATCGCAATGCCGCCGCCAATGATTGGCAACTGGCTATGCAACGGGATCCCAATCAATTGACCGCTCGGATCAGCTATGCCTATTTGCAATCGGAAAATGGTAATTTCCAAGCGGCAGAACAGGAACTAGATCAGGTACTCAAGCAGCAGCCCGAATTGATTCCTGCCCTGATTAATCGTGGCTATGTGCGGTTTCGTCAAGGCGATCGTGAAGGGGCTTTGACCGATCTCAATCAGGCGATCAAACTTCAACCCAAGTCTGCTACTGCTTATTTAAACCGGGGTTTGGTCTATCACCAAGCAGGTCAGTTCGATCGCTCTGTCCAAGACTTTACCAGTGCGATTGCCGTTCAACCTGCCTATCCGGAAGCATTCTTTAACCGCAGCCTCAGTCATACTTTGCTTGGACAATTCGATCATGCCGTAGCCGACTTAACCCAAACCATTCGTCTCGATCCCCAGCGAGTGGATGCCCTCTACCAGCGGGGTAGTCTCTATGCGATGGCAGATCAACCCACCGCTGCCCTACAAGATTTTGAACAGGTGCTGAAATTGCGCCCCACCGATGCAGCCACTTTCCATGCGATCGCAGATGTGCGAGCAAGCTTGGGGGATCTGTCCGGTGCTTTGGGAGATTACGATCGGGCGATTCAATTCAATCCTAATCTCGCTGATGCCTACAGTAGCCGAGGTCAGGTGCATCTGCAGATGGGCAGTCTGCGCAATGCCGTGAATGACTTTACCAATGCGATCGCCCTCACCCCTAAAGATGTGCATTCTTTCTACCATCGGGGACAAGCTCGGATGAAGCTTGGGGACGGGACAGGAGCCATGGATGACTTTACAGAGACCCTGCGCCTCAATCCTACCCATGCAGATGCCTTCTTCCAACGGGGCAAACTCTTGATCCTAGCGGGGCAGCGGACTGCAGGGCATAGTGACCTCAAACAGGCTGCTGAACTCTATTTACAACAGAGTCGAGCAGAAGGGTATCGCGCCGTGATTGCCTTGATGCGCCAAATGTAAGCGCGTCCAATATTGCAGCACGTCCAATATTGCAGCGCGTCACCGCTTCGATTGCAACAGCGAAAGAACAATCGCGACTAATTTATGAGCTGCGCCCGGTTCTCCACGGACTTGGCGCAGTTCTTGTTTCATCTGTTCCAATTTTTCAGGATGCTGCAGGTAGTCCAGTACGTGATTGGCGATCGCGCTGGGTTGCAATTCCCCCACCAGTTCAGGGACGATCGCCCGTCCTGCCCAAATATTCGGCCAAGCCAGCAGCCCCAAACGACGCAACGCTAAACGATTGATCCCTCTTGCCAAGAGACTGCCAATCCCCGGTAGGTTGGCTAGTAGCCCTGGAATGCCATCCCAAGCCCGCATCGCATCCAGTTGATTGGTGGGCAGGAGCACCAGCATGGGCACCCCCAACGCCCCTAGTTCTGCTGTATTGGCTCCCACCGTGGTTAGACAAAGGGTGCAGTGACGCAAGCGATCGTAAGCGGGACCTTGCTCGGGTCTATGAAGTTCGATGGCTACACCTGCTTCCGTGATGAGGTAAGCAATGCCCTCTCGCCATTGTAAAGTTGCACTGTGACCCTCCACCAGCGGCAAGACGGGGTTGGAGTCCGCATCCGCATACTGAGCCAGGGTGGGTAAATCTAAGGTGGGTGCCACGGGGAGGAAAAAGTGGAGGTTCGATCGCTGTTGCTGCAAAGAATCGGCAATTGCACAGACGAGAGGCACACCCTGCATGAGTTTGGCAGGTTTTGACCCCGGTAACAGACCAATTGTGAGCAGGCTCTTCGACTGCTGGGAAATCGGGGAATGGGAAACAGAACCTGTGCTGCCAACCGGGGATGAGACGGATGTTCCCACCTCTGCCATTAAATCCCCCACGACCACCATTTTTTGGCGATAGGCAGCAGGGGCTTGATCCACCAAGGCAGGTCGCATGACTGCAAAATAATCCACCCATCGATGCCAACGGGTTTCCCATTCCGCATACACCACACTGGCATAGCCAAGGCGCTTGCTAATCACCACTGGAAAGAGGGCATCTCCCCCCAAAAAAATCACTACCCCCCGTTCTGCCCAGTCCCAATTCTCCAGGGTTTGTCCCCACAGTAAAAATGGGAAGAACGCTTGAGCCGCTTGGACCCGATCGACTTCTGGGTAGCGACGGGCGATGTCAGCTTCCCGACCACTGGCATTCGGGCAAGGGGAGAGAACGACGGAGATGCGTAACTGAACGGATGGGGATGCCATGGCAAATTCCTGACGCAGCGATCGCACCACGGGTTTAACCCAAGTGCTCAGCTCACCGGGCCCATTCGAGAGAATTAGCACATCCACGAGGGCATGATTGACTGTATTCATGAAGGAAGCATATTCAGGGATTTCACTGAAATGGCTGAAGTTGATCCGCCATCTTAATCCACCTATATTAAGTAAAGTTAAATTAAATTTGAAAGGAAAGAGGGCTTGATATATCGGTCTTCTTAAAATAAAATGAAAGCTGCCCGATGTCTTTCCCTAGGAAACAAAGAATCATTGGTGTGGTGACAAAGTATCTGACCGTTGTCAGAGTTTGTGGTTTATTGTGTGCCCACACCGTTGCACCCTGTTTCTTGGCTGATTTCTGCCCCTGGATCCATCTTATAAACTCTCAGATAAACTCTCAGAGAGTTAAGAAAATCAGGGTGCAACTCTAGTGAGAAAGGCTACAATCGGAGAGAGCTTCCAAGCTAATACACTAAAAGCAGGTCGTAGTAACGCTGCCTAGCAATTCGTTTGATAATGCTTCTGTCCTATACGTCATCTGTGAAGATTGATGCTTTTCTACGGGTTAATGCTGGTTTCAGATAAATTACCCTGAAAGGAAAGCTATGTCTTCAGTGGAATTTACGTCTTGAGGAATGGGTCAATCAATTTTCGCTCCATCATGTGTCAGTCTAGGTTGTAGGTCTAGGTGTGATTGTCTAGTGTGGAATGGATTCGATCGATTATTGTGACTATTCTGGCAAGCGTTATTGTCGTGCGGGAAGGAAGCGATCTTTGTCTTGTGCTAGGAGAATCTGAAGTGTTGAATGCTTGAAATTGATAAACGACGACTTAAGGAGCATGAGGAACGCGGCATGACCCAGCCCAACGACGTACTTGATTTTGAGTTCGCTAATGCCCCAGAGGATATGGAGGTGGAACTCGACCTGTATGACCTGGATGATGATGAAGATAGCGATCTTCCCCTCGATGACGAAGAGGCTGCTAAAGGTGGCAAAGTCAGAGCCAGCCGTCGTCGCGCTCAAGCTAAGAAGAAGCACTATACCGAAGATTCGATTCGGTTGTACCTTCAGGAAATTGGTCGGATTCGATTACTGCGGGCTGATGAAGAAATTGAGTTAGCCCGTAAAATTGCTGATCTCTTAGATCTAGAGCGGCAGCGCTTCAAGCTAGCAGATAGGCTACAGCGGGATCCGTCCGATCGGGAGTGGGCTGAAGAAGTGAAGATGCCCTTGCCTCAGTTTCGCCATCGTCTCCATATTGGTCGGCGGGCAAAAGACAAGATGGTGCAATCCAACCTACGACTGGTGGTCTCGATCGCCAAGAAGTATATGAACCGTGGGCTATCCTTTCAAGATTTGATTCAAGAGGGAAGTTTGGGGTTGATTCGGGCGGCGGAGAAGTTTGATCACGAGAAAGGCTATAAATTCTCAACCTACGCAACTTGGTGGATTCGTCAGGCAATTACCCGAGCGATCGCCGATCAATCTCGCACGATTCGCCTGCCAGTTCACCTGTATGAAACAATTTCTCGGATCAAAAAAACCACGAAGTTGTTGTCTCAGGAAATGGGACGCAAACCGACTGAAGAAGAGATTGCCACCCGCATGGAAATGACGATCGAAAAGCTGCGGTTTATTGCAAAGTCAGCTCAGTTGCCCATTTCGTTGGAAACACCGATCGGTAAAGAAGAAGATTCTCGCCTGGGTGACTTCATTGAATCTGATGGGGAAATGCCAGAAGATCAAGTTGCCAAGAATCTACTACGGGAAGATTTAGAAGGCGTACTGGCGACCCTCAGCCCTCGGGAAAAGGATGTGCTGCGGCTCCGCTATGGTCTAGATGATGGACGGATGAAGACCTTGGAAGAAATTGGTCAGATTTTCAATGTCACGCGTGAGCGGATTCGTCAGATTGAAGCAAAAGCCCTGCGTAAACTGCGTCATCCCAATCGCAATAGTGTTTTGAAGGAGTATATTCGCTAGGGATTGGATTCGCCAGGTTGTGTCTTCAAGCTTGGTGTTATCTCTCAGTTTTTTGCTTTCAACCGTACTGTTGCCTAGGGTCTTCAAGATGCTGGGCAACAGTTGTTTCATTCAGATTCTTGAATTTGCTAATGCAAAAAAAAAGGAAATGAATCAATCATTTCCCTC
>JAYKGX010000164.1:0-5209 GCA_035285565.1 Synechococcales cyanobacterium | reverse complement strand
GCTTAAGCCTTGCCGTTCTTCTGGTTTAAGGGTTTGCAGCACCTTCAGTTCGATCGGCAACCCATGGCAATCCCAACCGGGGACAAACTGCACCTTGCGACCCTGCAGCAATTGGTACTTATTGATGATGTCTTTGAGAATTTTATTCAGCGCATGACCCAGGTGTAGATCCCCATTCGCATAGGGGGGGCCATCATGCAGCACAAACTGCTCACCGGGATTTTCCTGGCAGAGGGTTTCGTAGATCTGTTGTTCTGTCCAGAATTGCTGAATCTCTGGCTCCCGCTTGACCGCATTGGCCCGCATGTCAAACTTAGTTTGGGGCAAGTTGACGGTATTTTTGTAGCTGCCAGGTTCAGTGAGCGCCATAGGATTCCAGGTCAGTTAACTTCAGATCATTCACAGTCTAGCCATTATGAACTGAATTTGTAGTCCGCTTCAAGGGTTTCAAGCAGAAGAGCCGCTGTGGAGCAAATCCAGTTTGCCAAGAATCGAGCCTAGTGACTTTTATGCTAGAGTTTCGATTTCTAGGATTCGCTGCCCGATCCATTGGCTGATGGTTGGAATGACTGCGTTACCAAGGAGTCGCCCTCGACGACCGTCCATCCGGGAGGAAACCCGATGAGCCGTTCCCATTCTGTCCAAGTCAAGTTTCTCGCCACAGAGTATGGGGCGGTCTGAATGACCTCCTTGATGTCCTCCAGTTTGGGCACGTAAAAAAATAGGGGTAGCTGTTGCCAGCTACCCCACAAAGCCTATGAGTTTTCTTCAGATGCACTCTGAAGCTTTAAATCCGGAGCGCATTCAGTTGCTCCTTCTCAGGCACGATCGCATATTCCGCCACGATCTGCCGAAACTCATCGCCATCGATCGTCTCTTTTTCCACCAAGAGATCGACTAAGCGATCGATCACTTCCCGGTTTTCCCGAATGATCCGACAAGCGTCCTGATAACAATGTTCCGCGATCGCCCGCACCTGCGCATCCACCTTGGCTTGGATTTCATCAGAACATTCGGAGCGAGTCATCCAATCCCGACCGAGAAATACCTCGCCAGACTGACTTTCTAGGGAAACGGGTCCTAAATCCGACATCCCGTAGCGGGTCACCATCTGTTTTGCCATGCCAGCAACTTGTTGAATGTCTCCGCCTGCACCTGTGGTCACTTCATCCCACCCAAAGACAACATCCTCAGCCGCTCGCCCCCCCAAGGCCCCGGTAATTCTAGCGAGAATTTGGGCCCGCGAGATCAGTCCAGAATCTTCCGAGGGCATAAACCAGGTGAGACCCCGTGCTTGACCTCGAGGAATCAACGTGACTTTCTGCATTGGGTCATGGTGCTTCAGCAGGGTGCCAACGATCGCATGACCCACTTCATGGTAGGCAATCAGACGCTTGCTCTTGCTGTCGGTCAGGGGAGTGCCTTCCATCCCAGCCACAACGCGATCGACCGCATCATCAATTTCCAGCAGGGTAATGGCATCCTTGCGACGACGCGCACAGAGAATGGCCGCTTCATTCAGCAAGTTTGACAGATCCGCCCCAGAGAAACCCGGTGTGCGGCGGGCGATCGATTCCAGAGAGACATCTTCTGCCAGCTTCTTGTTGCGAGCATGAACCTTCAGCACCTCTAGGCGACCCTTAATATCGGGCACATCGACAGTGATCTGGCGATCGAAACGACCGGGCCGCAGCAGCGCCGAATCCAGCACATCGGGACGGTTGGTCGCGGCGATCACGATAATGCCCGTGTTGCCTTCAAAGCCATCCATTTCCGTCAGCAACTGGTTGAGGGTTTGTTCCCGCTCATCATTGCCACCGCCAATGCCTGCCCCCCGCTGCCGACCAACGGCATCAATTTCATCGATAAAGATGATACAGGGTGCATTTTCCTTAGCTTTTTTGAACAGGTCGCGTACTCGCGAAGCCCCAACACCAACGAACATTTCCACAAATTCCGATCCAGAGATGGAGAAGAATGGCACGCCCGCTTCCCCGGCGATCGCTTTAGCCAGCAAAGTTTTCCCAGTTCCCGGCGGACCCACCAGCAACACCCCTTTGGGAATGCGCGCACCCACAGCACTGAACTTCTCCGGTTTTTTCAGGAAGGTGACCACTTCTTGTAGTTCTTCCTTCGCTTCCTCAATGCCAGCCACGTCATCAAACAGAACCCCTGTCTTAGCTTCCATCTGAAAGCGAGCACGGGATTTGCCAAAATTCATTGCCTGACCTGGACCACCTGGCAGGTTATTAGAACGGCGGAAGAGCAGGAACAGCCCCCCTAACAGCAAGGCCGGGAAGATTAAATTCCCCAGGAGGTTCCAGAGGGCACCATCATTCCGCAGAGGATGAGCCTCCAACTCCACTTTGGCATTGCGTAAGCGAGCAATCAGTTCTGGCGAGTTACCCGGCAGATCAACCCGCAACCGCTGCAGACGATTGTCCAACTCTGGATCTACGGCTTCCACGATCGCAGTCCGCCCGCCATCATACAGGTCAACGCTCTTGACTCGGTTTGCTTCTAAATATTCCAAAAAGCGCCCATAGGTCATGCGGGTACTGGCAGTATTTCGCCCTGGGTTGCCAGACATTGGCATCAGGGAGGTCTGCCACAGGAAGAAGCCCACCACGATCGCGGGTAATGCCCACAGTAATACTGTTCTCCAGGTCGGTTTCATAAACTGGCAACCTCTTATATATATAGCTGCGACAATCCGAGCGGGGGATCGCCTGCCGGAATTGATGAGAGTGAATGTTAACTTAATTTAACTTAATTTTAGAGTCCAGGGCAACCGAAGGAAGATTTGAGGTTTGAGATTTTAGATTTGGGAGTTTAGATTTGGGATTGGGACAACGGCATCAGCAAGCGATCCCCTGCTTTTCCGCCTCACCATCTACTCGTGCCTGGGGTAGACAAAATGTTGGTGACAATTGTCCAGAGGAGAGAGTTTATCAGGGGAAATCTCTGCTTTGGAACGGAGGTGAGACCTGGCGTTGGAGAGAGGACAGGGGGCGGGGAAAGTCATTACCGTAGTTTGTGTCTTCGTCATGACTATTTGCCTCAAGATTGGACGGTTCAGCCTGTGAATTCAACAGGAATGAGCGTACCAGCTTTTCTCTTTTGCCTCAAACTTTAGCCCCCAAAGTTTTACATGGTCATGTCATTAATCCCATTTGTCCGGCGAGCGACCCTCAGCCAAGTTTGTCACGTCCTCTTGCAGCAGTGCAAAGTGTTTATGGGCAGCCAGGTGATAGGGTCTCTGCTACGTATGCTCTACCACTGGCGACAGGGACCATCGAGTCGGCTCTATCGAGTGCCTGCACCTCTACCGTGTCGGCTGGCTGGGGGCGATCGATCGCCCAATCGCTGCATAGATTCTGTTCAATTTCACCAATTACGATCGCCCATTTCCATCCAAGCGGCTCCGGTGGAGTTTGGGTTCAGAGATCCCATCAGCCAAGCCTATCTCAGCCAGTTACAAACGGCTGGAGGCACCCTAACCGAGACCGCAGGGGTGATTACAGCCCACCAGATCGATATATCGTTGCCAGTGGGAATGCATCGATGGCAGGGGCACATCTTGGAACAAACGCTGTTGAGTGATTACTTGCTAACTAATCCTAAATACGTGTGGGACTTGGAACGCCTGCCCTTTCGTAGAAAACGGGGACAGATTCCAGACGCGGTGTTGCTGACGATGCCTTGGCACCATAACTTTTTTCACTGGATGGTCGAAATCATGCCGCGCTTGCAACTGTATGATGGAATACCAGATTTACAATCCTTACCGTTAATAGTACCCCAATCTGCCCCAAAATTTGTGCGAGAGAGCTTGTCCTTAGCGGGGTATGACGATCGCACCCTATTTTTGGAGGATGGCGTTTATCGGTTCACCCAGTTACATTTACTGACGCGTTTATCGGTCACCGGAGATGTATCTCCTCTGGCGATCGACTGGCTGCATCACGTCTTCTCTCCTGTTGCCAATAGAGTTACTTTTAAAAATCCTCCTAGCAAGCGACTTTATATTTCCCGACGGGATGCAAATATTAGACGAGTCACCAACGAAGCCGCTGTGGAAGAGGTATTAGCCCCATTAGGGTTCGAGACGATCGTCCCTTCAGAATACAGTTTAGCGGAGCAGATCGCGTTGTTTAAACAAGCGGAAATTGTGGTCGGCAGCCATGGAGCAGCTTTCGCAAATTTAGCCTTTATGCGACCGGGCGGTGTTGTAATTGAGTGCTTTGCACCAGGTCATTTCAACCATGCTTACAATCGCATTGCTCAACTGCGTCAACTGCGCTATGGCTTTCTGGTGGGGCAGCCCGATCGGCTTGGATTTGCGATCGACATTCCAGCACTCACTCAACTGATTCAGCAAGCACTTTGCCAATCCCCCTTGAGTTGCTAATACAAATTTTGGAGTTTAGAGTTGCGATTTTGGATTATCAAACCCGAATGAATTGGGACTTACCTCATGACGATCTGGATCAACGACCCGTCGATTTTGCATCAGAAATTACAGTTCTGGCAGGGGAATGCGATCGACCCGCTGTTGCCATTTTTGCTGTTGAGCACGGTTTTCGGTGGCGGCTTCGGTAAAAGCATGATCGAGCAGTGCTTTCATATCCACGTAGACCTGAGGCGTTGAATCTAGCAACACCGGAGTTTGCGCTAGGGCATTGTGTAAGCGACTGACAACTAAACTGAGGGCATAGTCTCGCCGTTCTGGAGCGCGATCGCGAGGGTGCAGGGTCAGGACTTGAATGCCTTTGGTTTGGTTACAGGGTGCGCCATATTCCGCCACACTACAGACGATCGGTTGGTTGTTGCGGAGTCCAGTGGTCAGATAGGCAAGGGAATTAGCACTGCTGCTGGTGTTGAGGAAATTAAAGCGAGCCGTCACTTCCTGACACCGTTGAACTGCGCTGAGTTTACCCATACTGGTAAAGCGAATGATGGGCACCTCTAAGGGTTCACCCGTGATTTTACGAGCCACCATGACCCGATCGCCGCCTGGACAGCTAAATTCCAGATTCGGGAACGTACCTTTGGTCACCGTTGGGGCGAGCAGTTCTGGCTCTGGCTGACCTGGCTCTGGCTGGCTTTGCAGCGGTGGCATGAACCCCAAAAATGTCACACACCCGGTGCAAATGGTGAGAGTCGCAAGACCCATAGAAGAGACGATCGAAAGCTGCATACCGCAAGA
>JAYKGX010000163.1:0-10992 GCA_035285565.1 Synechococcales cyanobacterium | reverse complement strand
AATGTCCAGCCCTAGGCAGTCACCAGAATTGGGATCTGTCTCGTTGGGTCTGGCAACGCAAGCGCAACCTTTGGCACAATTTAGATCTGACAGTCATCACCCCCAGTCAATGGTTAGCTCGCTGCGCCCGAGAAAGTTCCCTATTACAGCAGGCTAGAATTGAAGTGATTCCCTACGGATTAGATTTGCAACGTTATTGTCCAAAGCCTCAGGATTGGGTCAGAACCCTGTTGCAGCTACCCCTGGATAAACCCTTGATTTTATTTGTGGCCTCGGATGCCACAGGCGATCGCCGGAAAGGATTTCATTTATTAGTGGCTGCTTTGCGATCGCTGCGTCAGATCCCTTGGGAAGTTGAACCTGAGTTAGTCATTTTTGGCGCTTCTCGACCAATTAACCCCCCGGAGTTTGGCTTTAAAAGTCACTATCTCGGCGCCTTTCAGGATGATCTTTCCCTGGCGTTGATCTATGCAGCCGCTAATGTGTTTGTTGCTCCTTCCATGCAGGATAATTTGCCCAATACTGTGTTGGAAGCCTTAGCCTGTGGTTTGCCCTCTGTTGCCTTTCGGATTGGGGGAATGCCCGACCTGATTGACCATGAGTCCACAGGCTATTTAGCCAACCCCTTTGACGTTGAGGAATTGGCTAAGGGGATTGCGTGGGTGCTGCAACAAGAGAACCGCCTTTCCCAAGCTGCACGGCAGAAAGCTGAACAGGAGTATGGGCTAACTTTACAGGCCGATCGCTATCGATCGCTGTTTCAAGATCTTCCGAGTCAACCTTGAATTGCAACGCCATCCATTAATCAATCACCGCAATACAATCAATCTCCACCAAAACATCCTTGGGTAGGCGGGCAACCTCCACACAGGCACGCGCTGGAGCCGTAATGTCATCGAAAAACTTGCCATAGACAGCATTCATCGCGGCAAAGTCATTCATATTTTTCAAAAACACCGTGGTTTTAGCCACATCCGTAAAGGTTGCACCAGCGGCTTCCAACACGGCTTGCAAATTTGCCATCACCTTTTCCGTTTGGGCTGCCACATCCCCTTCGCCCACCAGTTGCCCCGTAGCAGGATCGAGCGCAATCTGACCTGCGGCAAACACCATCTGCCCTCGCGCCGCGATCGCCTGGTTATAGGGACCGACAGGATTGGGAGCAGCATTTGTACGAATGACCGATCGAGACATAGAAATTTTGTGCTGTACTGTGAACAGTTTCTGATTTTAAACGGTTCCGATCGCCATTTTCGTGATTTTTGCGAAATGATGGCTTTTGCTAAACTTCGTAGCCAAATTTGTTAGGATTCGCTTCCGACAGATCAATATCACCTAGACCATACTCAGCCCACCGTTGACTGACCTGGGTTGCCATAGCTGGCTCAGAAACCAAGGGATCAGCCCAAGCGCGATCGGTTTCTGGATAAATCTTAGTCGTGGCATCAATCCCCATTCGACTGCCCAAGCCCGATCGCTCTGTGGCAAAATCCAGCGAATCAAAGGGATTATCCGGCAAAATAAACACATCCCGTGCTGGATCAACTTTAGCGGTAATCGCCCAGACGACGGCTCTTGGATCCCGAATATTGATATCTTTGTCCACCACTACGACAAATTTGGTATAGGTAAACTGGGGCAGCGCACTCCAAAACGCCAGCGCCGCCCGCCTTGCATGACCCGGATAGGCTTTGTCAATCGCCAGCACCGCCACTTTATAGCTCAGCCCTTCCATGGGTAGGAAGAAATCCACAATTTCAGGCACCTGTTGCCGCAAAATCGGCGTATAAATGCGATTCAGGGCGATCGCCATCATGGCATCTTCCTTAGGCGGACGACCGCTAAAGCTCGTTAGATAAATCGGATTTTTGCGATGGGTCATGCAGTGAAACCGAATTAACGGTGCATCGTCTCGCTGGGGACCATAAAAGCCCATGTGATCACCTGCGGGACCATCGATCGCGGTTTCCCCCGGTGTAATCGTGCCTTCTAGAACAAATTCCGAATCCGCTGGAACTTCCAAATCCACCGTCTTGCATTTTGCCAGATGCACACCCGTCCCACCATAAAGACCCGCAAACAGCCATTCCGACAAATCGATCGGCAGAGGGGTTGCCGCCGCCATAATCAGTAAAGGATCCACTCCCAGCGCGATAGCCACCTCCAGCTTTTCGCCCCGTTCTGCCGCCTTGCGCAAATGACGAGTCGCCCCTCGCACCGACAGCCATTGCACCGTCATGGTATTTTTCGACTGCAGTTGCAAACGGTAGACTCCCACATTGGGAATTTTGCTCTCGGGATCCTTGGTAATCATCAGGCCCAGGGTAATCACCGGAGCCGCATCCCCAGGATAGACGCGCAACAGCGGCAGTTTCGTCAGATCCACCTCATCTTCCTTCAGCACCACTTGATGACAGGCTGGGAACAGATCGCGATCGGGCTTGGCTTTCACCACATCAAAGAGCACTTTACCCAAATCTACCGCTTGCTTGATTTTTTTAGGCGGACGAGGTTGGTAGAGAATCGCCAGCTTGCGACCCAGATCTTCCAGTTCTTCCAAACGTTCCAGATTCATCGCCCAGGTAATGCGCTCCACCGTCCCCATCAGATTCACGGCAACGGGATAGGGAGAACCCTTGACATTTTCAAACAACAGTCCAGGGCCCCCACATTGCAACAAACGTTGGGCAATCTCGGCAATTTCTAAATCCGCATCCACCAGAGCCGTAATCCGTCGCAATTGACCACGTTCTTCAAGCTGTTTGATAAATCCCCGTAGATCCCGTGGCATAGGTAACGCATTGTAAAGGTGCTGTTCTATCCTACCAAGATCTTCTTGACGCTCTCCGTCCCTACCCGAAGCTAACTTCCAAGTTTGCCCCCACTAGCGCTTCCGAATGGCTAAACCCGTACCTGGTTCAAAGAGATGAATTTTTTCTGGCTGAAGGGTTAGCCAAATTCTCTCTCCCAGTGTGATCGCTCGTTCTGCCTCAATCCGAGCGGCTACAGAAATGCCGATCGTCGTCCCCCATTTGCGAGTTCCGAATTCCGCACTGTTCAACGCCAACTGACCAGAAACAAAGGTTTCACTCCCCAGGGCTTCCACTAAATTGACTTGGAGCGGCAGATTTTTGGGTGCAGGCACACTGTAGCTTAAATGTTCCGGGCGAATTCCCAAATCCAGTGTCCAGCCGTCATAGGGGGCCAGCACCTCAGTCCAACTATCTGGTAAGGTCATCTGAAACTCCCCATGGGTCAATCGGAGCGGGGCTTTGAACTGAACGGGGATAAAATTCATCGGCGGTGAGCCAATAAATTCGGCAACAAATCGATTGACCGGACGGTTGTAGAGTTCCAACGGCGTAGCAATTTGCTGAATTTGACCTTCATTTAACACGGCAATGCGATCGCCCATGGTCATCGCTTCCGTTTGATCGTGGGTGACGTAGATGGTGGTCGTGCCCAGTTGGCGTTGGAGTTGGACAATTTGCGATCGGGTTTCAGCCCGTAATTTCGCATCCAGATTCGACAACGGCTCATCCATGAGAAAGACTTGAGGATTGCGAGCCATAGCCCGACCCAGGGCAACCCGTTGTTTTTGTCCGCCCGACAGTTGTTTGGGCAGCCGATGGAGTAACGCTTCAATTTGCAGCGACTCTGCCACCTGTTGCACCCGTTGCTCAATTTGTTGTTCGCGATCGCTGATGTAGCGTAAATCCTTAGGCAAGTTGCGGGTCATGGCAACTTTTATCTGGTCTAGCCAAGCCTGTTGCTGGGGTTGGTCAGGGATAACAGCCCGCCGTAACCCAAATGCAAGATTGTCATACACGCTGAGATGGGGATAGAGGGCATAGCTTTGAAAGACCATGGCAATATCCCGTTCCTTCGGTGGCAGGGCATTGACCACGCGATCGCCCACCCGAATCGTACCGCCCGTGACCGTTTCCAAACCGGCAATCATCCGCAACAGGGTACTTTTGCCACAGCCTGAGGGACCCACCAGCACCATGAATTCGCCATCTGCAATGGAGAGATGAATCGATCGCAGCACCGAAATGGGTTTGCCACTCTCCCCCCGCTCTTTGGGATAGGTTTTGTAGACATTTTCCAAAATCACTTCAGCCACTTGACAACTCCCCTGCCTAACCAAAGTTGTCCTAGAAGGACGGGGCTTGTATCCCATTTCTTCAGTCAAAGCTTTTACTTGCAAGACTTTTACTATAGTCTGACGTGTCAACTATTGAACATCGTCTTTCCATCAACTGCGTCTTTCAATTTGCTTCTGGACTGCGATCGGCGGCGATCGTTAGTCATTCACTAAACCTCATGGGATCATGGCGTGCTTCAAAGCCGTTGACCATCAGAGTCGCAAACCAGCTCGATTTTCCTGCTCTCAATCGAGAACGGCACTGTAGACTAATATCACGATTCTAAGGTACAGAACCTGAATCACTTCATCTAAAAACGTTTCAACAACCCCTCGTTCATTGCTTCCTGGGTTATCAAATCCAAGTTTTGAACTAGTATTGTTTGAACTAGCATTGATTGAGTTATTGCGATCGAGGAGAAAAAAGCCATGTTGCTGGATGTGCTGCCGACCCTAACCGCCACGCTGACGGATGTTCCCCATTACACCGATGCGTTCCAATCGTTGCATCTCCCTATCTCGGACAGATTCCTTCAAGATTGGATCCATAATTCGACGTTTTTGGCACAGCAATTTAAAGAACCTGATTTAGCCGGGGATGTTGGCAAAATGTGGCAGCACTTCGTCAAAACTGGGCAAGTCTGGGCATTTATCATTGGCATGGTAGCTGGGTATCTTGTGAAGACCTTTACCTCATTCGGGTAATTTCCACGGATTGTCAGCAAGGTCAATTTTCGGGATAATCCTTTGCTGTTCTCTTCAACAGCAGGTTGTCCCGTGCAATCATTTTCTTCCTCGTCTTCCCCCCAATTCTCCTCGTCTCCCCAAGCTTCATCTCAGCAAACTTGGAGCCAACGATTTGAGGGGAGCTTACATCCTGCGATCGCCGCATTTAATGCCAGTATTGGGTTTGATATTGAGCTAATCGAATATGACCTGACGGGATCCCAAGCCCATGCCCGCATGTTAGGTCAGCAAGGAATTCTCACCTCCGAAGAGGCAGAGCAATTGGTGCAAGGCTTAGAAACCATTCGCCAAGAGTACCGTCAGGGGCAATTTAATCCTGGAGTAGAGGATGAAGATGTCCACTTTGCGGTAGAAAAGCGACTAACAGCCCTAGTAGGAGATGTCGGTAAAAAATTACACACAGCCCGATCGCGAAATGACCAAGTTGGGACAGATACTCGTCTCTATCTGCGAGATCAAATTCAACAAATTCGTCAGCAGTTACGCACCTTTCAATCTGCCCTGCTCAAACATGCCGAACAACATGTGGAAACCTTGATCCCTGGCTATACCCATCTGCAACGCGCCCAACCCATTAGTTTGGCTCATCACCTATTAGCCTACGCGGAAATGGCAGAACGGGACTGGCAACGCTTAGGGGATGTGACAAAGCGGGTGAATATTTCGCCCCTGGGGGCAGGAGCCTTGGCAGGCACCACGTTTCCCATCGATCGCCACTACAGTGCAGAATTACTAGGATTCGAGTCGGTTTATGCCAATAGCTTGGATGCGGTGAGCGATCGAGACTTTGCCGTGGAATTTTTAGCGGCAGCGAGTTTAATCCTGGCACATCTGAGTCGCTTGTCGGAAGAAGTGATTCTCTGGGCTTCTCAGGAGTTTAGTTTCATCAGCCTGACGGATGCCTGTGCCACGGGATCTAGCATTATGCCTCAAAAGAAAAATCCCGATGTTCCAGAACTGGTGCGGGGCAAAGCAGGGCGAGTGTTCGGGCATCTGCAAGCCATGCTGGTGATCATCAAGGGGTTACCCCTCGCCTATAACAAAGACTTTCAGGAAGATAAAGAGGGGTTGTTTGACAGCGTAAAAACCGTGCGGGCTTGTTTGGAAGCCATGACCATCCTGTTTGAAGAAGGGCTGGTCTTTAAACCTCAACGCCTTGCAGCAGCCGTTGCCGAAGATTTTTCCAATGCGACGGATGTGGCGGATTATTTAGCCGCTAAAGGAGTGCCCTTCCGCGAGGCCTATAACTTGGTGGGCAAAGTGGTGCGGACTTCCTTGGCGGCGGGTAAATTGCTGAAAGACCTGACCTTAGAAGAATGGCAAGCCCTCCACCCCGCTTTTGAGATCGATATTTACGATGCGATCGCCCCCCGCCAAGTGGTAGCAGCCCGTAATAGCTTTGGCGGAACTGGATTTGCACAGGTTCGGCAAGCGATCGCCACCGTCCAAGCCCGATTGACTTCCTAATGCATTTACAGCGAGGTTTCCTGCTCTTCCAAGGAAGGGAGTTGGGCGATCGTCAGACCCGTGATGCGGGCAACGGTGGCGGGTTCAATCCCTTCCTGAAGCATTCTCAGGGCGATCGATCGTTTTGCCTGCAACTGGCCTTCTTCTCTGCCTTCTTCTCTGCCTTCTTCTCTGCCTTCTTCTCTGCCACGTTGCAGGATTTCTGCTTCGATTTGTTCGTAGGTGATGGCTAATGTCATAGTGACCTCCCGTAAGTCCCTGGTTAAATTTTGCCTGATCTGCAGATTCTGCTGCAATACGGCGATATGGCGTAATGTCATGCCACGGTAAGGGTGATTGTTGGGAAGTGCCAGGAGTTCGCCGATCGCCCGCTTTTGCACAGTTCCGCGCCCTAGCAATCGCAGCCAGAGCGTATCCAAAGTTGTTGGTAGTTTATGGATGGCAATAATCGCAGCTCGATGCGGCTTCGGGAGGAAATAGACACCTTCTCCATAAGCCGGATCGATGTGGACACAGAAACTGGCTTGCAGGCGCTGGGATAGCGTGGGTGATAACATCCACAGGAACGGACGATCGCGGAACTGAAAGCGCTGCTGATTTTGCTTAGCCTGACGCAAGAGGTTGAGACCCAGGAGAGTAGATTTGGCAGTACAGTTACAGATTTCTTCTAGGGGAATGGCGTTGCGAAAGGGTTCAATCAGACAAGGCTCTGCCACCATCTGCCCCAAAATACCCAGGGCTGGGTTGAGGGTTCTCGAAGTCGGTTCAAAGTACACATCAACGTGGCGAACTTCTGCGGTGATGTGGTACTCCACTTGAACGGTGCCAAAGTCGGCAAGAAATTCTTGCATCCACTCTTTGGCAAACAGGTCATGTAGGGTGCGGGGCATAAAAGGTCGATTGGAGAAATCAGCTAGGATAGCTCAAAACCACTCGAAATAATGAAGCCGCCCAATGGAGCGGCTTTGGCAAACTGAGGAATCAGCTTAGAACATTAATCCTCGGCAAAAACATACTTGTAGAGTTCGCTCGGGTCTGGCTCAGGACTTTCTAGCCCAAACTTGACCGCCTCTTCGACGAGCGCCTGTACCTTTTTCTCAATGTCCTTCAGTTCCTGTTGGCTAGCCAAATTTTGCTCGATCAAGTAACCCGCCAGCTTTTTCAGGGGATCGCGAGATTGCCAAGCCTCTTTTTCTTCCTTCGATCGCAGCTCATCGGGATCGGCCAAAGAATGACCTCGGAAGCGATAGGTCAGGCACTCAATTAACGTCGGTCCTTCTCCTGCTCTGGCTCTGGCAACTGCTTCCTGGGCGATCGCCCGCACCGCTAACACATCCAGCCCATCCACTTCATACCCCGGCAGCCCAAACACACTGGCTTTTTTGTAAATTTCGGTCTGGGAACTAGCGCGTTCATGGGCCATGCCGATCGCCCACTTATTATTCTCAACCACAAAGAGAATTGGCAACTTCCAGAGGGCCGCCATGTTCAAACACTCAAAAAACTGACCATTGTTGCTGGTTCCATCGCCAAAGAAACAAGCCGTGACTTGATCCGCACTAGGATCCCCCATCACTTCGCGCCGATACTTGGACTGGAACGCCGCTCCAGTTGCTACAGGAATCCCTTCACCAATGAAAGCAAACCCCCCCAGCAGTTTGTGTTGGGCAGAAAAGAGGTGCATGGATCCGCCTCGTCCCTTACTGCATCCGGTTGCCTTGCCAAACAACTCAGCCATTACTTCCCGCGCTGGCACTCCACAACTGAGGGCATGGACGTGATCGCGATAGGTACTGCACACATAATCCTCACCGGGACGCATCGCTCGAATTACTCCGGTAGAAACGGCTTCCTGCCCGTTGTAGAGGTGAACGAAGCCAAACATCTTACCGCGATAATACATTTCTGCACATTTATCTTCAAACATGCGCCCAAGTACCATATCTTCATAGAGCATCAGCCCCTCTGCACGAGTGACCGTCGCTGGAACCGTCGGAATCATTGGTAATGCTCTATCTTGAACCATGGGGAAGAACTATCCTCGTTACAAAGCCCGGAAACAGTACTTAACTAAAATACCGTTGAGTGTTGATCTGATCAAATCCCATTCTGTTCCGATCGGGTCGGGGGAGAGGGAAAAGTGGGCGATCGCGCTGGTCGAACTGGTCAGTTTTTGTGTTTTGGACTACCTAATTAGATGGTATGAAGTTGTATTCCGAGAGCGACCTCATCGCATTGCGGCAGAATGTGGTTAAATTGTGCCCGTAGTTTACTGGAACTGGCTCTAGTTTAAGGTAAACTGCTGAACCACGATTAAAAGGCTATGATAGCTGTCATCCGAAACTCATTTTGGTCATTTCCTGGGGACTTTCACCGTGCGTATTCCGCTCGATTACTATCGGATTCTTGGCTTACCCGTCCAAGCTCCCGCTGAACAGTTGAAGCAGGCGCACCAAGACCGAACGCTTCAAATGCCTCGCCGGGAGTATTCCGATGCGGCGATCGCATCCCGTAAAGCGTTGTTGGATGAAGCCTATGGGATTCTCTGCGATCCGGCGCAGCGTCAAGCCTACGATGTCCGATTTTTGACTGTTTACGACCCTGAACTGAGTTTAGGAACCGGGGAAGGCGCTCGATTAGACACCAAGCCGGATCTCACCGTAGACACCCAAGCTCCCCACATTGATATTGCCGAACCCAACCTGATTGGTGCATTGCTCATTTTGCAGGAGTTAGGAGAATACGAGTTAGTTCTCAAGGTGGGCAGACCATACCTCAGCAGTGGTAATGCTCGGCTCCAAAGCGGTCAACCCCAGAGTAGTCAAACCAAAAGTGGTCAAGCTAAAAATGGTCAAATCAGTGCTCAGCCCATCGATGCCAAAATGGTACTGGGTGATATTGTTTTAACCATTGCGTTAGCCTGCCTGGAATTGGGACGAGAACAGTGGCATCAGGGACAGTATGAAGCGGCAGCAGAGGCATTGGAAACGGGACAGGAATTGCTCCTGCGGGAAGGATTATTTGCTGGGGTGCGATCGGAGATTCAAGCAGATTTGCTGCGACTGCGCCCTTATCGGATCTTAGAACTCATAGAATTGCCAGAAAGTCAGCCCCTAGAACGGAAAAAAGGCTTGCAGTTGCTCCAGGCAATGTTGCAGGAGCGGGGCGGCATTGATGGCGATGGCAATGACCAATCGGGGCTAAGCATGGATAACTTCCTGCACTTTATCCAACAGCTCCGCAATTCCCTCACCGCCGAAGAGCAACAAGGGCTGTTTGAAGAAGAAACCCATCGTCCCTCTGCCGTGGGCACTTATTTGGCGGTCTATGCCCTCCTGGCACGCGGTTTTGCTGAAAAACAACCCGCCCTAGTCCACCGCGCTAAGCATCTCCTGGTGAAGTTGAGTGGACGGCAGGATGTCCATTTAGAACAGTCGATCTGTGCGCTGCTGCTGGGGCAAACGGAAGAAGCCAGTCGCGTCTTGGAAATGAGCCAAGAGCATGAACCGTTAGCCTTTATCCGGGAGCATTCCCAAGGATCCCCCGATCTCCTGCCCGGTCTTTGTCTCTATGCTGAGCGCTGGTTGCAAGATGAAGTGTTTCCCCATTTTCGTGATCTGGCGGCTCGGCGAGTGGCATTAAAGGACTACTTTGCCGATGAGCAGGTCCAAGCCTATCTAGAAGAGCTGCCGATGGGAGTAGAGGATGGTGCCACAACTTGGGCTAGCAATGGAACTTGGATCAGTCAGGAAACCCTAGACTCCACTGATTTGACCTTAGCACGAACTGGCTTACGGGAACCCAGGGGCACTCGGACTACAGCGGAAAGTCAGGTTTCTCAAAGATCGACAGCTCCCAGATCCACAGCAATAACAGGATCCACTCGATCGCGGGACTCCGGTGACCTAGAAAGAGCGGGCAAAGGCAAAGGCAAACCCGAGAAAGCAACTCGCAATGCCACTAAAACCATGGCTGATGTGAGCTTGGCAACTCGAACTCCCCTGAACGAAGCGGTCAGGGAATTGCCTCAAGATACCCACTCTTCTGCGGAAGATGCGATCGCCCTAAACCCAGTGACGACTGCCTTAGCGGTCAGTGGTGCGGCTACAGCCCATGCGTTAGCGACCGTGCCAACCGACGGAAAACGATCTCAGCGAGCAGGAACTCCGCCCCGTCCCGGTAAACCTCGATCGCCCGCTGCCAAAGGAGCAGGAATGCGCCGATCGGGTCAATCCCGCACGGCTTTCCCAGTGTGGTTGCCCTATCTCTTAGGGTTAATTGGTGTGACAATGTTAGGGTTTGGCATTACTCGGCTTTTGCCCCGCAATTCTTCATCCCAGCCGATCGCCGCTGTCTCTGCTTCACCTACGGGGTCTCCTAGTCCTACGTTGGCAACGGGCATACAAGGCGACCTATCTAATGAATCTGCCAAACAGGTGATTGAACTCTGGTTCGCAGCCAAAAAAGCGGCAATGGGTGCTGGATATGCGTCTGAACAACTGGATCTCGTGTTGGTGGATCCCAAACTTTCGGAATGGAAAAACGAGTCAGCGAATGCTCAGCGGGATGGGGCCTATGTTGAATATGAACATGCTGTTCAGGTGGATAAAGTGGAAGTAGAGAGCCAATCC
>JAYKGX010000162.1:0-3068 GCA_035285565.1 Synechococcales cyanobacterium | reverse complement strand
TCTAGAGTCTCCACTTGTAGTTCTCCAACCATAGTCCCTCTCAAACCCAACTCTGCTCTCATTATCAGGCTTGTCGCCTACCTGCGGAATGTAGGCGGTATGAGTCTCTAGCCATGTGGTGAGGTCGGCGATCGCGCTAAAGTCAAGTAATGCGTCACCGAGTAGTTCGAGTTGCGGAAGTGTGAGGGTCTGGATGCGATCGAGGGTGCGATCGGGAATTGTACCGACTCGTCGATGTAATTGTCGAAGGATGAGCGATCGTTCCCCTTCTTGTCGTCCTTCTTGTCGTCCCGCTTGCCAGCCTTCTTCGCGTCCTTCTTCACGCCCTTCTTCTAATACCGCTTGGCAGGTGACGGATTCTCGCATAATATCCCTCCGTATGATTCTGCCAATCAATTCTCGTTCTAATTTTAACCCACCGAGAAAGTAGGCGGCACCTAATACCAAATCCATTCATTAACGAGACAGATCCGATCGCTCTTTTCCTCAATTCAGGTGTGAGGCGCGGATATCCTGGCGAGCAGATCCCCCTAGCCCCCTTGATAAGGGGGAACCGAGCCAAATTCAGGGGTTCAGCAATCGTCGGTTGTCTCATTCCCGTTTGCTGTTTAGTTTGAAGTTCCCCTTATTTCTAGCGCAGCGGCGCGTCAGCGCGGGGGTTTAGGGGGATCGGGATGTGTTGCAATGATGAGTTGATTTGGTATATGAGCCAGTGGGCAATGTCTTGGAGAAATTGTTCGGCGAGTCGCCGACAGGTGCTGTTAAAACTCATGGTGTGATTGTACGACAAAGGATGGGCAATGGCAATGCGATCGCTTCTGTTTGGGGCTGGATGATGGAAATGCGATCGCTCCTGGTTTGGAAATGGATGATGGAAATGCGATCGCTCTTGGTTGGGATTGGGTGATGGAAATGCGATCGCTCTTGGTTGGGATTGGGTGATGGAAATGCGATCGCTTCTGGTTGGGGATGGATGATGGAAATGCGATCGCCTCTCTCCCAATCTAAAATCCACAATCTAAAATCCACAATTGATTTGTTGGTTGGCGGGGGTTTTTTGGGCGCGGGATGCGCGCCCCTACGGGGTTATCGACCCTACGATAAATATTTGGTGCAAACGGTCATGACGGTGCCTTCGGGTAAATTCAGCGTTTGGGTTTGGGTTTCGTTCCATGGACTGGGACGACTCCATTCATGGGTTTCGGCAAATCCACGAACGTGTAGATTGTTGATTGTTGATTGTACGTCTTTGGGTTTGCCTATTAACCACACTTGAATGGGATCACGATCGGTTCCCCCGGTTTCAATTTTTCTGGCAGCAGAATGTCCCGATCGCCCTTTGTACGAGCGATCGCTTCTTAATTTCGTCATGGAAACAACCTCCAATCAGCTTTGGCTTTGGTTTACAGGAAACCAAAAACCTGGCCATCCTGCCTCTTGATGTGTTTTGTGGTGACAAGCAGGATGCCTGGAGATGTTAAAATCTCCAAAGCCTTTGCGTTGCCGTGTACAACGGAGAGGTTAGTCACTCAGGGTTGTTGGTAGCAACCTTGGGTGACGCGAATGAACCAGATTCCTGGGAGTTGGGCTAGCACAGAGCTTGTGGGCAATCCGCTAACTTAGCAACACACGATAAAACATTTTCACTGGGTAAGTCAACTAGTCATTGAAATCTTTTTGGGAGAATAATTGGGGAGGTGGTGCGCGATCGATTTTGGATTGGGAGAGGGGCGATTGCACAGTTCCAGCATCTCCGAGGTCTGAGAGCGCGCGTATAATAAAGTAGGCAGAATGATGCCGATCGCCCAGTTATTCGAGTAGATTGCCCATGCCACACACACTGAACCTTGACGAAGCTCTGATTCAAGAAGCACTCGCGATCGCAGAGCAAACCTCCCTCGAAGCTGTCATCGAGTCTGCTCTGCGCGACTACATTCAACGTCACCAGCGCCGCAAAATTCTCGACCTATTTGGCACAGTTGATTATGACGACACTTATGACTATAAAGTTCAGCGCCAAATCCCATGAGCGCGATCGTTGACACCTCTGTTTGGTCTCTGGCACTGCGTCGTAATGCTCCGACATCAGCAGCCTCTGAGCAACTGCGCCGATTAATTGCTCAAGATGAAGTCAGTATCATCGGAGCGATTCGCCAAGAAATTCTGTCCGGGCTACGCACATCTGAGCAACTTATCCGGCTACGTGACTACCTTCGAGCTTTTCCAGATCTACCTCTCGTGCAAGATGACTATGAAACGGCTGCCGAATTCTTCAATACCTGTCGTCGCAATGGAATTCAAGGTTCCAACACTGATTTTCTAATTTGTGCTGTTTCCTATCGCTACAATTATCCTATTTTCACGACTGATCAAGATTTTACTCATTTTCAAACTCATTTACCTATTGTCCTATTTGAGCCGTAAATGCTCACCTGTAGGGAAGACTGTATGTTTTGGTCATTCCACCAATAGGTCAACGTCATACCCCCACTGATTTGCGATCGCTCTCCTGCTTCTAGTCACGTTTCGATTGATGTATCTTCTTGATAGGGGCGATCGCGTAATTTCAATGACTGCGGGAAACAGGTCAGAAACCCAATTCCGATAATCAGGCTACTGACAAACCCAAACGTTAGACTATAAGCCAGGATAATTTGCAGATCTTCGGAAAGAAACGTTTCAGGGATGGGCAACTCATTAGTGGGTGCTAAAGCGCTAAGTTCGTTAATATCCAGGCAGGAAGAAATACAGTGGGTGAATTCCATCTCATTCTGTTCAACACTAGTAATGTAAGGCATCAGCTTCATCCTAATGATGTTTAAGCCAGGTTGTCAGATCCTCAATAGAACTGAAATCTAATAATGCCTTACTGAGGGACTCAATGTCAGGAATAGATAACCCTTTAATTCGATCGATCGTGCCATCGGATAGCTCCCCAAATTTATGATTCAAGAGAAGTAAAGCCAGCGAGCGTTCACCTCGTTCATAGCCGATCTCTTCAACACTGGTGATATAGGGCATTTTACGTTCCTCCTCGTAAGTTCTCAGTTCTTCCCAAAACGACTGCT
>JAYKGX010000161.1:0-7316 GCA_035285565.1 Synechococcales cyanobacterium | reverse complement strand
ATCGTCAAACTCTCACTATCCAGAAACGATCGATACCTTCCATCACCACCTACCATCTCCCGAATCAATTGCTGAGCGGGCAACGTTCCTGCCCTCAAACCTGCATATTCCAAATAACTCGAAAACTCCCACTCCTCGGGTCGATCGACCAACCCAGCCTTAACCGGATTGAGATGGATATACCGACAGAGATTGATCAAATAAGCATCATTGCTGACTGGGAGCGATCGATACCGTCCCTGAAACAATGCCCCAACTCGATGGAATCGTTTATTGATCGCCTTTGTATAGGCTACAGACAGCGACTTCATCACCATGGGCAAGATCTCCAGCTCTAATCCAACCAGCAAATGATAATGGTTCGGCATCAGGCAATAGGCTAACAGATCAACCTCTTTCTCCACTAAATGACATCGAAGTAATCGGAGAAAGTAGAGATAGTTTTCCCGCTGGAAAAAGATCCTGCCATAATTATTACGCCGATTATAAAGATGAAAATAGTCCACGATCGTTCATCAAACATCACCCCCTTATCGTTCCCATAAGAGGGTTCCAGAAGTTGAACTCAGAAGTTGAACTTTTGAAAAAGTTCAACTTCTAAGCTAATTGAGACCTTTGGGGTAGTTCTGCTCGGGATTAATGAGCCGCAGGAGCTTTTGCTTGACTTGGGAATCATAGATCCGCCATTTCATCTGGGCATACTCACTGTTTTCTGTAAAACCGGAGAGGAAGCCAATCCGAATTTCAAACCCGCCCGCCTGCGATCGCCCGCCACCAAAAAAGCGACCATGGGAATCATGCCCAAAGGCTTCCTTGAGAAACTCATCCGGATCCAAGGTGATCTTGTTGGTTCGCAAGGATCCAACCACCATTTCCACTTCATCATCCTCATCATGGACAATGCCGTAGACTAGGGCGGTGTGGACGTTATCTTCTGTGACCAAAAAATCTGCTGCCTGAGGAATCGCATCGCGATCGTCATAGCGGAGGTAACCCACTCCCGCGATCGAAAAGTTGTTTTGCACAATGCGATTCTTCAACGATCGTTCAATCACATCCATGACCTGGCGCGATCGAGAAGACTGCAAAATGGCATTCAGCATCTGGGCATCGTAGAAGCGACTGAGGTAGGCCGCCGCTAGAAAATCCTCTTCCTGCGCCTGCATCAGCCGATTGGTGTCCGATCGCAGCCCATGCATCAGCGCCGTAGCACATTTGACATGTTCATTAATATTGCTATCCAGCTTCAGCAAACCTGCCTGGATATATTGCGTCAAAATGGTGGCAGTGGCACGGGTGTGGGTGCGGATGTCGGTAAACTCAGCCCGCATATCATCCTGCATGTGGTGATGGTCAATAATCACCGTGATGGGGATACCTGCCTCTTGCAAGGGGGGCATGAGTTGGCTGGTCGTCCCTTGGTTATCAATCAGCACACAGCCTTTGTATAGGGACAGGTCTTTGGATTTGAGGGATTGCACCGTCCAGCGCTGGATGGGAATGCCCGTCAGTTTGACCAGGGCAATATTTTCTTGATGGCTGAGGGTGCCTGCATAGACAATATCGGTGGCAATTTCGTGCTTTTGGGCAATCAATCGATAAGTCCAAGCTGAGGAGAGGGCATCTGGGTCGGGAAAATCCTGCAGAATAATAATCTGTCGTTCGCCCCGGTGCCGTTCTAAGGTTTTGCGAAATTGCTCTAGCCGAGGATCGCACTGCCTTGCTTCCAATTCCTGGCGACCGTTCTCTAACCGTCCTCCCTCCGATCGCCCCAGTTCCATCCGACCATTCTCTAGGCGTTCTGGCTCATAGCCACTACCATAGTTGTTGTCATAAAGGGGACGCGGATGGCTTGTGGGGTAGCTGCTACTATACCCATTGCCATTACTCGACGGGATAATTGGTTCTAGAACCGCAGTCTCAGCAGAAGGACTTGCGATCGTGGTGCCATTGGTCGAATTGACATGATTGAGCGGAAGCAGATCGGCATTACCGTTTTTTAAACGTTCATTCAATGAGTCATTATCTGATTGCATAGTTGCCCTTACAGGGAAGGAATGAAACCGACTTTTTCACTTCTTAGCTTTTCATAAAAGACTAAAACTCAACATAAGGCATCTAGCGAGCCAGGAAAAGCGTACAGGGAAAAAAATCAAGATTTTTTAATTGAAACAGAGGATAGGATGACCTGGAAACCAGCAACCCGTTTTGGCTGGCTCTCAGTCTACGATCTCAGTCTACGAACCCTTGCAGGTCACAAGGTCACAGATGATTCCTGTCTAAGTTCTTCAGTGTAACGTGAATTTGATGAATCCTGGCGATCCGATCCCTACTTGTCTTCTGCGGGAGGAACCGAGCCAAAATCAGGGATTGAGCGATCGTGCCTCTGCCTGATCTAGGTCGGTTGTTCAGTTGACAGTCCCCTTGTTGCTGGCACAGCGGCTCGTTAGCACGGGGATTGAGGTGAGATCGCGATTCGTTGAATTCGCTGCAGCTTCAGATCTTCAGGTCACGCCATGGCCGCTTCTTCCATTATGCCCAATCTGAACAAAATCCAAAGACATGAAAGATACCAACGCGGATCAAAAGTAGAAAATTGAGTTATACCCTATCAAGAGCGCATCGTGAGGAATCTGGAATGTTGAGAGTTCTTTCTAGTCATCGCCCGGTCTGGGGGAAAGTGTGCGGGACAGTCTGCGGTGCTGTCTCTAGTATAGCAAGTCTCTCACTCCTGTTCCCCCTTCCCCCCACATTGGCCCAAGATCAACCCCCTCAGGCGATTCTCCGACCGGGTGAGAATCTGGTGGTGGAAGGGCTGCCCCCGGTGCCTCAAACATTAGTGGAATCCGTTAGCCATTATACCAATTTCCGATCGGCGACCTTGGCAAGCTGGCATCCGACCCGGCGAGAAATGCTGATCTCCACACGGTTTGGGGATGTGCCACAAATTCATTGGGTGCGATCGCCCTTGGGAATGCGCAAACAGTTGACCTTCTTTTCAGAGCGCGTGAGTGGAGCCACCTTCCAGCCCACCCAGGGGGATTACTTCATCTTCAGCCGGGATATGGGTGGCAATGAGTTTAACCAGAACTACCGCTACGACTGGAAAACAGGGGATATCACCCTTCTGACCGATGGTAAATCCAAAAATAGTCGAGGAATTTGGGGCCACCAGGGCGATCGCATGGTCTATACTTCCACGCGCCGCAATGGGAAAGATGTGGATCTGTACATGATTGAACCCAAGACGGGGCGCGATCGCCTCCTCACCCAGGTGGAAGGGGGGGGATGGGGTCCCTTGGCTTGGTCACCGGACGATCGGCAGATTCTCATGCTGGAGTTTATTTCTGTGAATGAGAGTTATCTCTGGCTGGTGGCGGCAGAAACGGGCGAAAAAACGCTCCTGACTCCCAAGGGGGGGGCGCCGATTGCCTACCAGGGTGCGCAGTTTAGCAAAGATGGCAAAGGTCTCTATGTCGTCAGCGATCGGGGTTCAGAGTTTTCCAAATTGGTCTACTTTGATCTCACCCGTCTTGGTCAAACCGGGTCTACTGCGTCGGCGATCGGGTCAGGCACCCAGCCAGTTGATCTCCGGCAAGTGGATCTCACTCAAATGGAACCCAAGGTTTTGACGAGTCGGATTCCCTGGGATGTGGAGGAATTTGATCTGTCGGAAGATGGCAAGCATTTGGCTTTTATCACCAACGAAGATGGCTTGAGTGTGTTACGGGTGATCGAAACAGCGACAGGCAAAGAAAAAAAACTGCCGAAGCTTCCGGTGGGGATTGTGTGGGGATTGAGTTGGCACCGCAACGGCGAAGATTTGGGGTTTACGTTTACCTCAGCCCGCAATAATGCCGATATCTATTCCATCAACCTGCGCACCCAAACGCTAGAACGCTGGACTGAGAGTGAAACGGGTGGGTTAAATGTGGAGAATTTTGCCAATGCGGAGTTGGTACGGTGGAAAAGCTTTGATGGGCGTATGATTTCTGGGTTTCTCTACCGCCCGCCCGCCAATAAGTTCAAAGGTAAGCGTCCGGTGATCGTGGATATCCACGGGGGACCTGAGGCGCAGTCTCAACCCTTCTTTTTGGGGCGCATGAATTACTACCTGAATGAGTTGGGAGTGGCGATTTTGTTCCCTAATGTCCGTGGATCCTCTGGTTACGGAAAAACTTTTCTGACCTTAGACAATGGCTTTAAACGGGAAGATTCGGTCAAGGATATTGGCGCGGCTTTGGATTGGATTGCCCAGCAGAAGGATTTGAATAAAGATCGCGTGTTGGTAACGGGAGGCAGTTATGGGGGCTATATGTCTCTGGCGGTGGCGGTGCGGTATAGCGATCGCATTCGGGCAGCCATTAATATTGTGGGCATTTCTAATTTTGTGAGTTTCCTGGAACGGACGGAAGGCTATCGTCGGGATTTGCGCCGGGTGGAATATGGGGATGAGCGTGATCCGAAAATGCGGGAGTTTTTGATGAAAATTTCGCCTTTGACGAGTGCCGATCGCATTAAAGATCCACTGTTTGTGATTCATGGACAAAATGATCCGCGTGTGCCGTTAAATGAAGCGGAGCAAATTGTGCGAACGGTGAAAAAAAATCGCGTTCCGGTCTGGTATTTAATGGCGAAGGATGAGGGGCATGGGTTTAGTAAGAAGCGCAATGTGGACTATCAGTTCTATACAACGATCCTGTTTATCCAGGAGTTTCTGCTGAAGTGATATCAACAGAACCCATCACATCTCCCAAGTAGGAAATCCGCATCACCCGCTCATAGACCCAAAACTTACCCTTATAGGGCGTTTGATCCCGTTCCTCTGACCCATCCCCCGAAGCAAACTCCAATACGATCGTTGGTGCAATCAATTCCCGTACAGAATTCGCTATTCAGATCCTTGAAAAAGCTCCACCCCAGTGATGAGGCGGAGCCTTAGTCAGAATCTTAGTCAGAGCCTTAGTCAAAGCGCAACAACGCAGAACAATTGTCAAAACATGGTTAAAACATGGTTAAAACATGGTCAGAACATGGTTACGAGCGTACTGGGTCACAAGGCAGTTAGGATTACTTGGCAGCCTTCTCCGTTAACTGCGTCAATACATCATTCGATCGCTCTAGGAACGATTTCATCCCATCCGCATCAAACCCCTTTTGCGCCATCAATGCTAAGTCATAAATATGATGACACATGAGATTTGCCAGGTTTGCTGAAGGCGATTCTACCCCGGCGATCGCTCCTTGACTTAAGTTAGCCAGGTTCTGAATCAAAGGATGGGATGTATTCAGCAACAGCACATGTTCTTCAGGGAATTGCATTTGCTGTTGTTGCATCAATGCCATCATTTCCTGCATTCGTCGCTGTTCTTCCGGTAGCAAAACCATGGCAGGAGGCGCATTCTTCGGATCATCTGACTTCAGGGATTCCGTCCGGATGGTGAGTTTAGGTCTACTCAATGCCCCGGCAAACAGATCTTTCACGCGATCGCTAAAGGTCTTATTCGTCGCCGGATCAATCACTTCTGATTTCTCTTGTTCAATGAGCGATTCATCCAGATCTGCATCCACACGGGCAAATTTCACACTGGAATATTCCCGCTCCAGGAAGGTGGCAAAGTGGCTGTCAATGAAGGAATCCAGGAACAGGACTTCAATGCCCCGGTTTTTATAGAGATTGACGTAAGTCGCTTGAGCCACTTCATCCGTGCAATAGAAAACGCGATTCTCATGACGTTCTTTATTACGTTCCAGATAGTCTTTCAAATTGGTATAGGTTTTACCATCTACCGCATTGCTAGTTTTTTCTTCCTTCCACACATCCCCCTCTGCTGTTTGCACTTCCACCGTGGGAGCCTCGTTGCTGGTTTCTTGCCAAGTAGTGCGGAACAGGGTGATATCTTCCACCTGCTTTTTGAACTTGTCATCGTTCATCGCCCCAAATTTGACAAAGGTGCCCAAGTCTTGCCAGGAGCGGATGTAAGCAGTCCGATCGTCGCGGTACAGTTCCTTCAAGCGATCGCCCACTTTTTTGGCAATGTAATCCCCAATTTTCTTAACGGTGCGATCGGCTTGTAAAAAGCTACGGGAAACATTAAGGGGAATGTCAGTGCTATCGATTACACCTCGCAGGGGCAATAGGAAACGGGGAATCACTTCTTCGCAATTGTCCGATACAAAGACCTGATTGCAGAAGAGCTTCACGGAGCTCTTGGTCACATCCACATCGGGCTTCAGTTTGGGAAAGTAGAGAATGCCATTGACCACGAAGGGATAGTCCGTATTCAAATGGACCCAGAGCAACGGATCTTCCTGGAAAGGATAGAGATAGCGATAGAACTCTAGGTATTCTTCCTGGCTCAGATTGCTGGGAGCTTCTTTCCAGGTTGCCTTTTGTTTGTTGACCTGTTCTGGGGCTTGTGGCTCTTCCCCACCCACCACTTCCAGTTTGATCGGGTAGGGCATGAAATCGCAGTACTTGTTGATCAGCGTGCGAATGCGGTAGGGTTCCAGGTATTCCAGTTCCTCTTCTTGCAGGGTCAGTTTCACGGTTGTGCCGCGCTGGCTGCGATCGGAGTCTGACAGAGAAAAACTGGTGGAGCCTTCGCAATGCCAATGAACGGGTTTTGAATCTGGTTTATAGGAGAGGGTCTCAATCTCCACTGTGGAGGCAACCATGAAGGAAGAATAGAACCCTAACCCAAAATGCCCAATAATTTGTTCATCGCTGGTGGCTTTGTATTTTTCCACAAATTCTTCAGCGCTGGAAAAGGCAACTTGGTTGATGTATTTCTTGATCTCCTCAGCGGTCATGCCAATGCCGGTATCACTGACCGAGAGGGTTTTGTTTTCCTTGTCTAGGGTAATCACAATTTCTGGTTCGCCCGGATCTTGGGTATATTCGCCCGATCGCGACACCATGCTGAGTTTTTTAATCGCATCGACTGCGTTGGAAACCAGTTCGCGCAGAAAGATCTCATGGTCGGAATACAACCACTTTTTGATGATGGGAAAAATATTCTCGGTATGGATGGAAATATTCCCTTGTTCCAGGATGGTCGTCATAGTTTTTAGGCTGCCAAAGGATTTGAATTTGGGATGTGCCAATTGCTTAGCCACCTTAATTGTCTGAGATGTTGCTAATTCGGGCAGATTAATTTTCCTCACTTCTAAGATCGGATTTCCCTACTTCAACGACTTCAGACTGCATAATGAGGAATCTTGGCACCTATCCGGATTTGCGATCGCTCTGGGTGAATCAAAGGTCATCTCCGTAAAACTACGTGCATCACAACTTAAGGTACAGAAGGTACAGA
>JAYKGX010000160.1:0-5396 GCA_035285565.1 Synechococcales cyanobacterium | reverse complement strand
GGCACCAGTGGACTGGATGCCAGCAAAGCAGCACTAAGGATCTGAATGCGATTGAGCAACATGGGTAGACTGATGAGAAACAACCAGGTAATTCAAGATTGCGGATCAGCCTCCCATAGTGGCCAACAGGGTACATAAAGTCAAAAGACGGGCCGTCAAACATTACAGAATGTTACAGAAGTAGGTCTGGGATTGGGGGTATGCTGGGCGGTACAAAATATCTCCAGCATCGCGATAGACGCGCCAGGGAGAATCATTGCGATGCAGCACTGAGCCTTTGTAGGTGACACAAATGGCCACTGATGCCCGCTCATCTGGCCCACGAAAGAGGGTGGCAGCATCGGCAGGATCGCCTCCCAGGTCATGGTGTCCACAGGTGATTGTCTCTTCTACGACAACGAAAGTTTTGCCTACGGATTGGCAGTAGGCCTGGATGGCTTGGAGCCGCTGGCGAATGGCGGGCAAAATCCTGTCTGGCGGCAGTTCCTGGGCACATTGCAGGGCATCTTGAATGCGCTGTCGGAGGGTATGTTTGATCAGCTCGCGCTGGTGGGGATCTTGATAAGGGGCGATCGCCCTTGGTGCAATCTCAGATCTATCCTGGGCATCGGTTCTCACTGGTCTCACTGGCTGCAGCGCCGTGGACAGGGTTGAAGGTAACGCCATGAAACACCATATCCTGTTAATAAATGGGACTTGATATGGTGATGCGCCTGATTAGGGGTGGTATAGCTTATGGGGTGCGGTTGCCACTACTTTATGGGCACCGCTGCAAACTACCCCTACAGACTGGGGGAACAGGGATTTGTTCCAGCCTCCCTTTTTTAGCTAATGAGGGGTTCGGGGAGCGATAAGCCCCGCGCTGTACCTGAAAGGTCAGCGTCGGGATACATGGACTCCCCGCGTGAGTCGTGCCGTTCAATGCGGCTAAGACGAACAGCTCTATGGAGTGTATTATCCTCCCTAAGCATGATGGAATTGGTACATGCTTACTCTGAACTACTCCTACCGCATCTACCCATCCCTTGAGCAGGAAGCCCGCATGATTGATGCCGATTGTGCTGCACCGGCCCATCCCGGATGGGTTCAAGGTGAAGACTATCCGCATCATCAAAAAGCATTCGGGTTGGTATGCAACCCTGTGCATTCAGGCCGATGTCAAAGTACCGGAGGTGCCCCCCAGGGGAGCCAGCATTGGCATCGATGTCGGGCTGGAATACTTCCTGTCTACCTCTGATGGTTTGCAGGTTGAGCGTCCCCGCTTTTTCAATAAGCTGTATCGCCAGCTTAAATTGCTGCAACGCAGGCTGAAGAATAAGCAGAAGGGGTCGAGCAACCGCGCCAAGCTGATTCGGAGGATTGGACGGGTGCATGAGCAGATAGCGGCCTATCGCCTGGACTGGCAGTGCAAGCTGGCCCATAAGCTGTGCGATGTGGCCCAGATGATTTTTGTGGAAGACCTGGACTTCCGCATCATGGCGAAGGGGATGCTGGGTAAGCATACCCTGGATGCTGGACTGGGCCAGTTTGTCAATCAGGTGTTGCCGTGGGTGTGCTTTAAGCGTGGGGTCTACTACGGCAAGGTTGACCCCAATGGCACCTCCTAGGAATGCCCAGATTGTGGTGCCAGGGTGCCGAAGTCGCTCAGTGATCGGGTTCATCGTTGTCATGAGTGCGGGTCAACAAAGCCTCGTGATATTGCATCTGCTCAAGTCATTAACGCCCGTGGTCTATCGGGTGTTAAAATTGCCTGTGGAGCCGAGGTAGCGGGGATATGGGAAACCATATCTAGCCAACTAACTGGCGCTGAAGCAGGAAGCTCATGGGGCGACCCATGAAGCCCGCACTCTATCCAAAGGATGAGTGTCGGGAGAACGTCACAGAAGCGCATCAATGTGCGATCGCCCCAGTTTTTGGGAATTATAGGAACGATTTAACCCTGATCAAGAAATATCCCGCCGCAAGTCTATGGCACCTCCATCTGATGCTTCCGCCCAGGTCTTACCAGAAATTCCTGGTTACATCGTTACTGAGCAACTGTACTCTGGGTCTCGGACCGTCGTATATCGAGCCGTACAAACCACGGCCCAACGCCCGGTGGTGATTAAGCTGCTGCAGCGCGAATATCCAGGGTTTGGCGAACTGGTGCAATTTCGCAACCAGTACACAATCGCTAAAAATCTCCCCATAGCTGGAATCATCCCCCCTTTAAATTTGGAATGGTTAGGAAATCGCTATGCGCTGGTGATGGAAGATTGGGGTGGGGTGGCTTTGAGTCAGTATGTTCAACGGTCTTCTCTGGAACTGGCAGAGGTGCTGGCGATCGCCCTGCAACTGGCAGAAATTCTTCACGATCTGGCGCAGCATCGGGTAATCCACAAGGACATCAAACCGAGTAACATTCTAATTCATCCACACTCGAAGCAAGTTAAACTGATTGACTTCAGTATTGCCTCGTTGCTGCCCAGGGAAGTCCAGGAGATTCAAAACCCCAACGTTCTGGAAGGAACCCTTTCGTACTTAGCGCCAGAACAAACGGGGCGCATGAATCGGGGCATCGATTACCGGGTCGATTTCTATGCCTTGGGGATAACGCTCTATCAGCTCCTAACGGGACAACTGCCGTTTACAGCTACCGATCCGCTGGAGCTAATCCATGGTCACATTGCCAGGACACCAACGCCTGTGGATCAGGTCAACCCTGACGTTCCAGGGATGATGGCCGCGATTGTCAGCAAATTGGTGGCAAAAAATGCGGAAGACCGCTACCAAAGTGCCCTGGGACTCAAACACGATCTGCAGCAGTGTTTGGATCAATGGCAGGAAACAGGAGCAATTCAAGCCTTTGAGCTGGGACAGCGGGATGTGAGCGATCGCTTCCTGATCCCCGAAAAGCTCTACGGACGAGAAGCGGAAGTCCAAATGTTACTGGCTGCCTTCGATCGGGTGGCAAAGGGTGCAACCGAACTAATGCTGGTTGCTGGCTTCTCTGGGATTGGCAAAACCGCTGTCATCAATGAAGTCCACAAGCCGATCGTGCGACAAAAGGGCTACTTCATCAAAGGCAAATTCGACCAATTCAACCGCAATATCCCCTTTTCGGCGTTTGTGCAAGCCTTCCGCGATTTGATGGGGCAACTGCTCTCAGAATCAGACGAGCAGCTAGCGCAATGGCGAGATCAAATCCTCCAAGCTGTAGGTGAGAATGGGCAGGTTTTGATTGAGGTGATTCCTGAACTAGAGGACATTATCGGCAAGCAACCCGCTGCACCCGAACTCTCAGGAACCGCTGCCCAAAATCGGTTTAACTTGCTGTTCCAAAAGTTCATCCAAGTCTTTACTACCCCAGCACATCCCCTGGTGATCTTCCTGGATGACCTACAGTGGGCGGATTCCGCATCGCTACAATTGCTCAAACTGCTGATGGAGGACAGTGGCTATCTGTTGATGCTGGGAGCTTATCGGGATAATGAAGTATCGCCCGTTCATCCATTGATCCTAATGGTGGAAGAACTTGAAAAGGCTGAGGCAATTGTCAATACAATTACGTTAGCTCCCCTCAAATTTGAGGATGCCAATCAATTGATTTCAGATACGTTAAAGTGTTCGCTAGAACTGACACAACCGTTAACTGAGCTAGTCGATCGTAAAACCAAAGGAAATCCTTTTTTTGCTACTCAATTTCTTAGATCGTTATATCAAGAAGGATACATCGCGTTCGATCGCGATCGCCAAGATTGGCAGTACGATATTGCTCAAATAGTTATTCATGGCGGGTTCGCTAGCAACGAGGATAAAAAGCCTATCTTAATGGGAGATGTCTTGGCACCAACGGATGATGTTGCTGAATTCATGGCGTTGCAGTTGCAAAAGTTGCCGCTAGAAACGCAACACGCTCTCAAATTAGCGGCTTGCATAGGTAGCCAATTTGATCTGGCCACGTTGGCAGTTATCTCTGAGCAATCTCCAATAGAGGCTGCAACGGCATTGTGGAGAGCCTTGCAGGAGGGATTAGTTTTACCAACAAATCAAGCCTATAAGTTCTTTCAAGAGGCAGAACAATCCGATCCACAAAATGATGGCAATCCAGTCTATCGATTCCTGCATGATCGCGTTCAACAGGCGGCTTATTCCTTGATTCCCAATGAGCAAAGACAGACCACTCACTACCAAATTGGGAAATTACTGCTGAAGCATGTATCTTTAGATAAATTGGAAGAGAATATTTTTGATATTGTCAACCACTTAAATCAAGGTGTAGAGTCAATTGAAGCTCAACAAGAGAGAGCGCAACTACCCAAACTAAATCTTATCGCCGGGAAAAGAGCATTAGCAGCAACAGCTTATGCTAGTGCTAGCAAATATTTTGACAACGGCATAAAATTCCTAGAGGTCGATTGCTGGAAAAACCAATATCAGCTAACGCTATCTCTCTATCAATCTGCGATTGAGGCAGCATATCTCACTATTAACTTCATTCATGCCAGCACCCTGGCTAATTTTGTTTTAGAACGAACGACTAGTATCCTCGATCGCGTAAAAGTTTACGAACTGCAAATTCAAATGTATATGGCTCAGTCAGAAATGCCCAAGGCACTGGCTGTAGGAAAACTAGCATTGAAACTTCTAGGTGTTGATTTAAATCATCCTCCCTCATCTTCAGACATTCATCTACCGAAGCTCTCTGCAATAGAATCATTACCGGTGATGCAAGATGCTCATCAAATTGCTATCATGCGTATCCTGATGGTGATTTTCTCTCCAGCTTATACCACCCAACCAGAACTTTTATCACCAATCGTCTTGACAGCAATCAATTTAAGTTTAAAGCAGGGACACACATCACTGACTGCATTTGCCTATGTATTTTATGGCATATTGCAGTGTGGAACTGAAAAGGATATAGATAAGGGTTACTATTGCGGCTTGCTGGCGTTGAAGGTATTAGATCGATTCTCCGCTCGAGAATTAGAGTGCAAAGTTGCCAATCTATTTAATGCTTTTATCAGACCTTGGAAAGATCCACTAGCCGATAGTATAAGGCCATTAGAGAAAGCCAGTCAAGTTGGTTTTGAAATGGGAGATATTGAATATGCCAGTTATGCAAGTGCTCACCACTGCACTTATAATGTTCTCGCTGGAAAACCTCTATTAGAGGTTAAGAAAAAGCAAGATATTACGATGGAGGTTGTCAAGAGTATTGAGCAAGATCACTCCCTCAATCATACAAAAATTTGGTGGCAATTTGTCTCGAATTTGCTGGAGGATGTCGCTATTCCAAAGCAACTATCGGGAGATTGTTTTGATGAAGCCCAGCTTCTTGCTACTTTTTGTTCAGGAAACGACCGCTCACTACCATTTACAGCGTATTTAGCAAAATGTATTCTAAGTTATTT
>JAYKGX010000159.1:0-11158 GCA_035285565.1 Synechococcales cyanobacterium | reverse complement strand
AGGTTTCTACACTTGTTTCTCAGGATGGTTCTGCACTTCGAGCTGCTTCCTTCGGTATAGTCAGTCATGGGTACTTTGATAAACGTGTTTTCATAAGTGCGATCGCCTACTTTGCAGTACGAGCATTGTGATCCCCATGAACGAGAGAGAGATTCAGCCCCTTGATGCTGTTGATTCGCTGGATGGGCAAGAGCAGCCTATTGTGGATCAGGTTTGGGTTGAAGTGCTGGTGGATTGTCCAGGGGCGCAAGGGCTGTACACCTATGTTTCCCCAATGGCGTTGAACCTACAGGTGGGGGATATTCTGAGTGTGCCCTTTGCAACGCAATGGGTAGGGGCAATCGCCCTACGAGTGAGGACTCACTCTCCTGATGATCTGGATTTGGGCAAAATTCGAGCGGTGGATGCGGTGCTGAGCCGAGGTTTTTTCCCACTGTATTACTGGCAATTGCTCGATCAAGTTGCCACCTATTACCAAACATCCCTCATGCAGGTGGTGAAAGTTGCCCTCCCGCCGGGCTTGTTGACGCGATCGCAACGCCGATTACGCTTAGTGGGAGAGGCTCTGGAGGGCGTGCTGCCTGAGGAGATGAGCTTGTCGGCAGCGGCATTGAACTTGCTGGAACAGTTGATGCAGAGCCGTAGCCAAGACTATGCTTGGAAATTTTTGCAGCAAAAAGTAAAGGGTTTGAATCGTGCCAGTCAGGAATTAATGGCATTGGGCTGGGTAGAAAGTTACCTGCAACCGCCCGATCCCCTCCGGCCCAAGCTACAGAAGGTGGTGACCTTTATCCAGGAGGGAGAGGATTTGAGCGATCGCCAACAGGTTATTCTAGATTGCTTGAAAAAACTGGGAGGAGAAGTGTGGCTGACCGATCTCCTACAGTATGCCAAAGCCAGTACTGCCACGGTTCAGAAACTGGAAGAAAAGGGTTGTGTGACCTTGCAGATGCGGGAAATCTTACGACAAGAGGTTCATGCCGTCCCACCAGATCAGCCTAAGCCCCTCACAGCAGATCAACAGCAGGTCTTACAAAAAATTCAAACCATCCAAGGTGCTCAGCAGATTTTGCTGCATGGAGTGACGGGATCAGGTAAAACAGAGGTCTATCTCCAGGCGATCGCCCCTTTATTGGCTAACGGACAGTCTGCCTTGGTGTTGGTGCCGGAAATTGGGTTAACGCCGCAATTGACCGATCGCTTTCGGGCTCGTTTTGGCGATCGGGTCTGTGTCTATCACAGTGCCTTATCAGAAGGGGAGCGCTACGATACCTGGCGGCAACTGCTGAGGGGCCAGCCCCAAGTAGTCATTGGCACGCGATCGGCAATTTTTGCACCCCTAACTAGGCTGGGCATGATCGTGTTGGATGAAGAACATGACACCAGTTTTAAACAGGATCAGCCTGCTCCCTGCTACCATGCCCGCACCGTGGCACAGATGCGAGCGCAGTTAGAAAACTGTCCGTTAATTCTCGGCTCAGCCACTCCTTCCTTTGAATCTTGGTTCACGGTGCAACAGGGCCAGGCAATCTACCTCCAACTGCCTCGGCGAGTCCTCGATCGTCCTATGCCACCAATTCAGGTGGTGGATATGCGGCAAGAGTTAGTAGCCGGGAATCGCTCTATTTTCAGTCGATCGCTGCAAAAGGCACTGGGGCAATTGAAGGCAAAAGGACAACAGGGCTTATTGTTTATCCATCGACGCGGACATAGTACCCATGTTTCCTGTCGCAGTTGTGGCTATGTGATGGAATGTCCCCACTGTGATGTTGCTCTCGCCTACCACCAGATCCATGCCGATGCGGCAGAAATTCTGCGCTGTCACTACTGTGGCTATACCCAACGGCAACCGCAGCAATGCCCTGTGTGCGATTCTCCCTACTTCAAGCATTTTGGCAGTGGCACCCAACGCGTCACCCAAGAACTGGCGGTTCAATTTCCGGAACTGAAGGTGCTGCGCTTTGATAGTGACACAACGCGGAATAAAGGAGCACATCGCACATTACTGCAACAGTTTGCCCGAGGGGAGGCGGATCTATTGGTGGGCACGCAGATGTTAACCAAGGGCATGGATTTACCACAGGTGACGCTGGTGGGGATTGTGGCGGCGGATGGGTTGTTGCATTTACAAGATTTTCGTGCCAGTGAACGCGCCTTTCAAACCTTGCTGCAGGTTTCTGGGCGGGCGGGGCGGGGGGAGCAGCCAGGGCAAGTTTTGTTACAAACCTATCATCCCGATCATCCTGTTATTCATGCAGTGGTGGTGCAGGACTATGCTGCCTTTGCAGAAGCTGAACTCCTTTCTCGCGCTGTGTTGCACTATCCTCCCCTGGGTCGTTTGTTGTTATTTCGCCTCAGCAGTCCCGATGCGATCGCGGTACAAAAGGCTGCGGAACGAGTCGCTCAGGCCCTCAGACGACATCGTGAAACCTTACATGCAGATCCGAGTTCAGCCCTCCAGACGAGCTATGAAGTGGTGGGTCCCGCTCCTGCTGCCATTCTTCGGGTGGCTCAGCGCTATCGCTGGCAAATTATTCTGCGATCTTTTATGCCATCTTCCAAGGGTGTGGAACTGGATGCAGCGATCGAATCCACATCACCGGATCTCTTGATTCCTGCTCTACAGGATCTGCGATCGCTCTGTGGCAATACCGTCAGTCTTACTCTAGATGTGGATCCAATGAATTTGATGTGATGTGAATTGGATGAATTTGGGCGATCGGGTTTCGGGTGGGTGTATTGGGCGTGGGATGCACGTCCCTACGGGGGGCGATCGGGTTCCTGCTTTATTATTCGTGACATTGGACTGCTGGGGGCAGGATTAACATGGCATCCCCAAAGGAAAAAAAGCGGTAATTTTCAGCGATCGCTTCTTGGTAGAGATCTAGAAGCCTGTGTCGTCCGATTAAACTGCTGACTAGCATCATTAAACTGGATTTCGGGAGGTGGAAGTTGGTGATTAAGCCATCTACGACTCGCCATTGAAATCCTGGATAAATGAAGAGGTTGGTTTTGCCACAAAAAGGTTGAATTTCGCCGGAGATGGCGGCAGCTCCTTCTAACGATCGCACTGAGGTGGTGCCTACTGCAATAATACGTCCGCCTCGGGCTTGGGTTTGCTGAATGCGTGCTACGGTTTCTGCTGACACTTCAATCCATTCACCATGCATTTGATGGGTTGTGATGTCTTCTACTTCTACGGGGCGAAAGGTGCCCACGCCCACATGTAAAGTGACCCAGGTGCGTTCAATTCCTTTTGCAGTCAGGCGATCGAGTAATTCTGGCGTAAAGTGTAAGCCTGCGGTGGGGGCTGCTACGGAGCCAGGGTGTTCTGCATAGATGGTTTGATATTGCTCTGGAGTGGATCCGCTATCTGTGATGTAGGGGGGTAGGGGGACATGACCATAATATTCAATAACTTCCAGGAGGGAGCGATCGCCCTCGACTTGGAATTGCAGGAATCGTCCTCCGGTTTCGACTTGGCGATCGAGCACTTGAGCCGTTAGGGATGGGGCGGCTGGCTCAGATCCATGGGGGACGAATTCGATCGTGGCTCCGGGAGGCAGTTTTTTCCCCGGTTTCACCAGTGCGAGCCAATGGTTGCGCCCTTGTTCTTCCAGCAATAAAACTTCCACCTGGCTCCCCGTGGGTTTGTGCCCATAGAGTCTGGCGGGAATCACTTTGGTGTTGTTGAGAACTAATAAGTCCCCCGGCTGCAAAAGGTGATCGAGATCATAGAAGTGCTGATGGCTATGGGATTGAGCATCTTTGACCACCAGTAACTTGGAATGATCGCGCGGGTTGACAGGATTTTGGGCGATGCGATTGGGGGGTAGGGGGTAGTCGTAGGCGGAAAGGGTGCGATCGAGATCCATGAGTGGGAGAGACGTTCCGCCGGAACGTCTGTGCGATAGGGCAGGGAAAGAGAAATTCTATCAATAGATATTCAGTAAAGATTTTAATAGAGTGTATAGATATCAGTAGTAATATGTAGATATAAATTAATTGCTGCAAAATGTTTCAGAAAACGAGTTGCGGGATCTCCATTCTCCCAATATTCTGATACATAACGCAATATAAATTAAAGTCTTAACCTGCAAATCTGGGAGTTCTAATTTTTTGGGTAGGTTCCCTGTCTGAGAATGGGGAACTCTCCCCAGGTGGTAGGGCAATTTCAGACCGATGATGAAGATGTACGCATTGGCGGGGAGATGCATTGATGGATTATCTTTACTACCTTGCGAATGCTAGCCTGACGCTCCGAGTTGTAGAATTTCTCCACTCCAGCAAACTATTACCGTCACACTTCATGACGGTGATTCATCAAATTGATGGTTGGGTGGTGCGAGTTAAGTTCCACGAGGTACTTAACCCACAGCAGGATGGCGACTTTAGGGCATTTCTCTCTGAGCTAGGCATTCCCTACGAACCGAATATTCGAGTCCGCATGGCCCTCTGGGGTTTGGAAACGGGGCAGTCACCTGTGGAGGTAATGCAGCGCTACCAAATTGCAGTGGTTTCCCATGGTCAGCCCGATCGTCGTGAGATTGAGGCGTTCCGAGGTCAGTTTGTGCAAGGTCTTGGCTATTGTCCAGAAACCTTGGCTTAAGATCGGACGGTAGGAACGGGTGGCAATTCACCCTACCAAGATTCTTCGCAGTGCTCTAACCATCGCTGAGAGCTTGGTTGGGGGTGAAGCGGCTCAAGCCTGTGGTGATGAACTTAGGTTTGGGTGCCCTAGGGTTGTGAGGATGAACTTAGGTTTGGGCTACCGTCGGTCTTGTTCCCGGAGGGGAACTAGCTGCGTTCGATGGCGCTGAGGAGATAGTTGGCGAGGGTGAAGGTGTAGCCTGCAATTCTGCGGGTGAATCTAGACAGGTGAGGCGTGCGGGGGTGTTGAGCAGGTGGATCACCTGGGGAATAGAGGACTAATGCCACATCAAATCGGCAGGGAAGCAGTTGATACTGGGGGTGCTTGAGCAGAAACAGTTGAGCTGCTTTCCAGAGTTTTTCTTGCTTTTTGCGGGTAATGGCGAGTGCGCCGTCGGCATCTAGGTTGCGCCACTGTCGAGTTTTTACTTCAATGAAAATCAGGGTGCGATCGCGGTTGAGGGCGACCAGATCGAGTTCGCCGTAGGTGCAATGCCAGCGGCGGGTCAGGATTTGTCCCCCTTTGGCGATGACCCATTCCACCAGAAACTGTTCTCCTAGGATGCCGGGGTCTAAGGGGACAGCTTTGGCGGGTTGAGGGGGCTGGTCAGCTAGGATGGGCAATTTGGGGTTGGGTGGGGTGTGGGACATGCCAGGGATGGGAGGGATAAGGAACCATGCCATAGAATTCCCAAGAATCTTTACGGATGCTGATGCGATCGTCTGACCTTGGATTTCCTCAGGTAGGATCTAGATAGGTTTGTCGATCTTTTTGGCGTGAATTGAGTTGGGTGAGAATGCTTACTGAATCAATGCGTACTGAATCCTGCGATCAACTGGAGTATCGGACTGGGCACGAAGGGTGGAAACGGTGGCTGACTTGGATCCTGGGGTTGGCGATCGGGTTGGCTATGTGGTTAGGGTGGAGTGCGGCGGCAGGGGCTGAGAACTATGCGAAGGAGTTTCTCGTGGGGGTTGATTTCTCTGGGAGAGACTTAACGGATTCTAGCTTTACGAAGGCGAACTGTCGGGAAGCGAATTTTAGTCAGTCTGATCTGCGAGGGGTGAGCTTTTTTGCGGCAAATTTGGAGGCAGCCAATTTGTCTGGGGCAAACCTGAGCAATAGCACGTTGGATACGGCGCGGCTCTCCCAGGCAGATTTAACGAATGCCATTTTGGAAGGAGCATTTGCCTTCAATGCCAAGTTTGAAGGGGCAAAGATTGACGGGGCAGATTTTACAGATGTGCAATTGCGAGAAGATGCACAGGAGTTACTGTGTAGGAATGCTAACGGGGTGAATCCTGTAACGGGTCGAGCTACCAGAGAAACACTTTACTGCGATTAAGATTGACTATGGTTAAGTGGGTCATTAGAAATGAAACATAAAAGGTGAGTTGTACTGAATGCTTGGCTGGGGAGATGCCTCAAAAAGGTGAGGTTGCTGGAGATATAAAAGTCGGGGCGATCGTACCACCTAGCTTTCAGGGACTGGATGAGGAAAATCTCAAGAAAGTTCAAGTGGGGCTGTAATTCTTGGTGAATTCCGGTAATCTATTTCATTGGAGGATTAGTGACTGTGACGGAGCACATGCCAAACTTCCATGTCTCCTTTGCCTTTAATGGGGATTTTCCCTTGGGATTGACAGACAAACCGAGCAGACAGTAACTCGTAGGTTTGGCGACTGATTTGAATGCAACCAGGAATGCTGTGCGATTCCATGCGGCTCGCTGTATTCACGGTATCTCCCCAGAGATCGTAGAGAAATTTTTTGCGCCCAATCACGCCTGCCACCACCGAGCCGGAGTGAATGCCCATGCGGAGGTTCACATCATAGCCATACTGGGTGACAAACTGCTGAATCGAGTTGCGCATCTCTAACGCTAGCTCTACCAAAGCTTCTGCATGATCCGATCGCGGCGTGGGCACTCCAGAAGCCACCATATAACAGTCGCCGATCGTCTTAATTTTCTCTAAGTCATACTTCTCCACTAAGCGATCAAATTGAGAAAAGAGTTCATCCAGCAACCCCACTAATTCTGTAGGACTCAACTGTTCTGAAAGGGGGGTGAAATTCACAATATCCGCAAATAAAATGCTGACATCTTCATACTCCTGGGCAATCGTTTGGTGCTGATTTTTCAGGAGGGCTGCAATTTTATAGGGTAGAATATTCAACAAAAGATTCTCAGATTTACGCTGTTCGTAAGCGATCGCCCGTCGTTGCAAGAAATCCTGCCGAGCAGATAACTCCATGGTATAGCTGACAAACATACCTGCCAGATTCATAAAGCCAAGAAAAAAAGAATTACCAATCAAAAAGAAATTTCCTTGATGAACCTGTAAGATACGTTGAATATACAAACTCGTCAACAGATAGACAATAGTAATAACAATACTAATAATCGTGGCGTTGAGAAATCGCAACCGGGAGAAATGAGTTCCTAAAATCACAAAGACTAACCCCAGGAAATAAAAGCGATGCCCTGGTTCTTCGGGATGGCTCATGGCTGCGATCGCCACTAACCCCAGCCCCCCGATCAAATGGGCTAGCCCCAAACTTAGCTCCATCCTGCGCTGAAATTTTGCTTGGAAACTGAGGTAGAGAACGATCGCAAAGGTTGGACAAATGATCAGGTAGCGCACTAACCAAGCAAAGCGATAGGTTTGGGGTAAACTCCAGATATCCGCCACACTAAAGCCGGCATAGCCAAAAATGAAGCCGATAATTAACGCTCGGATGATGAAACGAGAATTGTGATAATAAAAACTCTGAAATCGTTTTTCTAGCTCTTGGGGGAAGTGCAAGCGATAGGCAGCCGGAAGCAGTTGCTCCAACTCCCGCTCGGAACCTTCCATCGGAGAACTAGGCATGAAGGTTAAATTCCGATCATTCTGTTTCATAGCCAATGCCTATTAGTCTAGCAACTTAGTCTAGCAACAGTGAATCGTCCGCCACGTCCTCCTGATCTGTCTGTCTGAGTTGTTCAAGTCTGAGTTGTTCAAATTGCTGCAATAAATCACTCACGGTTAATCCTGCCCGATCCTGACCGGCGATGTCCAGAATTATTTTACCTGCATGTAGCATAATTGTGCGATCGCCCAGTTGAAGGGCTTGCTTCATACTGTGGGTCACCATCAGCGTTGTTAGGTTGCGTTCCTGCACAATTTCGCGGGTCAGATGGAGGATATAGTCCGCCGTTTTAGGATCCAAGGCAGCCGTATGTTCGTCTAGGAGCAAGATCTGATTAGAAGCCAAGGTGGACATGAGCAGACTGATGGCTTGACGCTGCCCCCCCGAGAGTAGCCCCATGCGATCCTGCAGTCGTTTTTCTAATCCTAGGTTCAGTTGAGCCAAGCGATCGCGCAATTCCTGCCGCAAGGATTTGGAGATGGCGTTCCGTAGCCCCCTCTGACAACCCCGGCGATAGGCGATCGCTAAATTTTCTTCCACGGTCAGGTTGGCACAGGATCCTGCTAAGGGATTCTGAAACACGCGAGCCACAAGCTTTGCCCGCTTTGGCGTAGACCAAGCTGTCACAGTTTGGTCGCCAATCATAATCACACCGCGATCGGGCTTCACCTCACCACTCAGGACATTCAGCAGGGTGGATTTACCTGCACCATTACTGCCAATCACAGTGACAAATTGTCCCGTCGGAATCAACAGGTGCAACCCATCCAACGCCACGGTTTGGAGAGGTGTTCCTGGATTAAATGTGACATGTAGCGCCTCTAGCCGAATCATGTGACCCACTTAACTTGCAATTGCAACGTCCAGATATTAATCATTGAAGCACTTAAAATGATCAGTTCACATCTGGTTATAGCAATCGACTTCAAGCAGTGCAGAGCCATTTGTTATCTTGATGGGGCAATCAGATGACACAAAACACTAGAGATCAGACCCAATTCAAAGAAATGTTACAGAAGTATTACAAATCATTAAGCTACTTGTAGATCATGAGCACTTTGGCGGACATCTTCTGCTATTACAGACTGAGGCGTTTGACGCTTCACATGCCCAAACACAACTGCTTGCTTCAACATCAGCAGTGCATCCATATCATCGCCACTGCAGCCCTTGCGCAATAACTTACGAAGTTGATTCTCCGTTTCTAGCGATAGGTAACCTGCAGCCAATACTTTACACACCAACACGTAAATCGCAGACATCTGAGTATCTCCAGGAATCAACAGGACTCCAATCTTACTGTCAATTAAATTAGGGAGTAAACATGGAGAACTTGTGAAGAAGAAAAAGAGTACATGAAGTAATAAGGGTAATTATAAAGATTAGTACAGAAAATCGTAATCTAGGATACATATCGCCCAGGAATGAGCATAGAGAGAAATGAGGAAATAACTAGAAAATTCAATCATTTATCTCAATTCAGATACAGATTGTTACTTCGCAGCGAGCCATAGGGCATCTCAGTAGCCTTGACAAGATTACGATTGGATGCAATATCAACGCAGATGGGTGTTCTTGGTTGTATGAGACGTAAGATAGGCAACTAAATATTGTCTTTCTGAAAGACTAATTTCATAGTGTAACTATTCAGAAAACAAATATTCTTTGTGCTGTCCCACCGGGGATCACGTTGAAGTGTTTGTACTAAAATACAGGCGCTTAAAAACCGATTGCCTCTGCAAGAATGCGGGTTACAGACCCTTGAGCCATCTTTTCAAGTATGGTACCCCTCATTCAGATTGTTGTTGGACGACCTTGTCCAGCTAGCCAACTGTCACAGGTGCAATTGGACGCTGATTGGCTTCCACTCCCTGACGATCGCAGTTTCACGCAGGATCAACTTCACCAATTTTCAAGCTGGCATAGGGAATTTTACAGCCCCTAGACTTCAGTGCCAGATTGAGCATAACCGTCCCAATCCACTCATTTTCAAGGGGGAACCCCATGGCTTCTGAACGATTTCGGCGGCAGTTAAACCAAGAAGGGACACAGTGGCAAACCGAAGGTTTAATTAGCCCAGAACAATGGCAACAATTACGCGATCGCTACCAGATCGATAACCTAGAGCAGGACTCCAAAAATCGCTTTACGCTGATCCTGATGAGTGTTGGCTGCATTCTGATTGGGCTGGGGATGCTCACCTATGTGGCGGCAAATTGGCAGGAAATTCCCCGCAATGTTCGAGTTGGAATGCTGTTTTTACTCTTTATTGGGGTGAATTTTGGGGGTTACCAGTTGTGGCAAAGTGTGCGCTCTGTGCAACAGCGTTTAGGTCAGGCGATTCTCTTGCTGGGGGGCTTGCTGCTGGGGGCGAATATTACCTTGCTAGCTCAGATGTTTCATATTGGGGGATCCGCCCATCCTCTGTTTTTCAATTGGGGTTTGGCCGTTTGGCTGATGGCCTACAGTTTGCGGCAAACTCCCTTGGGGCTGTTGTCGATCGTTCTGTTGGGGCTAGGGTATTGGACGGGCTGGTGGGAGGTCTATTGGGATCTCAGTAGTCGCTATGCTGAGCCTTCTCTCTACAGTGTGGTGATGTTGAATATGCCTGCGATCGCCGCCTTGCTGTTCATTCCGCTGGCCTATCGCTGTCGATCGCGTTTATTGTTTACCGCAGCTTGTTTGGGTGTTGGCAGTGCCTTGATTAATAGTTGGCATGAGTATGTGTTGATGGATATCCCGATTTTGGCGGCGATCGTATTGATTTTACCGACAGCTTTGTTGTGGGGATACGATGATACCCTGTGGGCAGATCTGCTGCGGCAACGTTTACCCTTGACCCAGAACCCTCGACCGTTTCAGCCGATCGCCCGCGTTTTGGGAATTGTGTACCTTGGGCAATTGTTGTATTTTAATTCCTTTTACTTTTCGCGGTTGAGTTTTGATCTGAGTTGGTATGCTGGCAATCAACAGTGGTTGTATTTTCTACCTGGGTTTTTGCTACTGACGATCGTCATGGTGGTGCAATGGGTTTACTTGGTGCGATCGGAGTTGCGATCGGAGCGACGGAATGCCAATCATCGCAATAATACTTTAGCGATTGCGGGATTTTTGGGGGCGATCGGGTTCATCTGTCTGCTTTCCACCCCAACGGGACATCCCTGGATTACCTTTACAATCAATGCATTGTTAGCCCTGTTGGGAATTGGCTTAATCCGACAAAGTTTGGAAAATAGCCGTCGCGCCCCATTTTGGTATGGGTTGGTGTTAATTGTGCTGCAAATCACCAGTCGGATGTTGGAGTATGAAACAGCGCTAATGCTAAAGGCACTGATTTTTATCCTCTGTGGTGCAGGGGTCATTCTGGCAGGCTTGTGGTTTGAGAAGTATATGCAGCATCACCAAGCGATCGCACCTCAGGCTCCAGATACGTCGATCGATTCCTAATCTCATTGCTTAATTCATTCATGACCAGAGGAAATTTTTATGTCTAATTCAACTCATATATCTTCTAGCCATCGATCTAGAAAGCCATTGCGCTTTTGGGTTCCACTTGCATTGCAAACACTCTTGATTGCTGCTGTACCGGCCCAAG
>JAYKGX010000158.1:0-17484 GCA_035285565.1 Synechococcales cyanobacterium | reverse complement strand
AATGACTCCACTGACTAGGGCTTCGCTGCTGACATTCCGTAATTCGGGAATCCATTGTCGAATATAATCGGCTTCAGCGTCAAATTTTTTAGCTTGGCTGGCCGGATTAAAAATGCGTAAGGGTCTGGGATCCATGCCACTGGAAGCGCTCCATTGCCAGCCGCCATTATTAGCAGCTAGGTCGCCATCCACCAGCCGTTGCATGAAATATTTCTCGCCCCAACGCCAATCGAGAATTAAGTCCTTGGTCAGAAAACTTGCCACAATCATCCGACATCGGTTGTGCATCCAACCCGTTTGATTGAGTTGCCGCAGGGCTGCATCGACGATCGGATAGCCAGTTTTGCCTTCGGTCCAAGCTTGAAAATGGGCTTCATTACTGTCCCAAGGAAACTGTTTAAAGATGGCACGGTAAGCCCCTTCTGCCAGTTCAGGAAAGTGATACAGGACATGCTGATAAAATTCTCGCCATGCTAATTCCTGTTGCCAGGTGGTGATTCCGGCAGTGGCTTCGTTGCTGGTTGCATGTTGGAGTGCTGTTTGAGTGGCTTGCCAAATTGTCCGAATGCCGATCGCCCCAAATTTTAATGCAGGACTGAGGCTGGAAGTGCCGGGTAGGGCTGGAAAATTGCGATCGTTGTCATAGCTAGCAATGGGTTTGGCAATGAAGCGGTCAAGTTGTTTTTGGGCGGCGGCTTCTCCCGGTTCTAGCACTTGTCCCTGCTGCCAAATAAACCCGAGTTCCCCGAGGGTTGGTAAAGGGATGGCTCCGCATTGTTGGGCGATCGCAGTTTCGGCTGGAGTTAAGCCGATCGCTCCTTCTAGGGTTGGGTAGGGATTTTGTTTAGGTTGGGCGATCCAATTTTTCCAAAATGGAGAATAGATGGTATAGGGTTTCTTTTCAGCTTTAGAGACAATTTCTAGTGGACTGTGGAGCAGTTGATCCCAAAAGGTTTGTACCTCTATTCCGATCGCATTCAGCGCAGCAATCATGGTATTGTCTCGTTGCTGGGCATAGGGTTCCACATCCCAATTCCAATAAACGGCTTGGGCATTCAGTGCCTGTGCTAGTGTTGGGATTACCTCTGTGGGGTTGCCTTGAAAAAATAGGAGTTGGCTTCCAACCTGGCGATAGCGCTCTGCTAGCGATCGCAAACAGCCCAGCAGATAATCTACTCGCACATCGGCGATATCATCTCGCTGCAAAATTTTGGGATCTAGGCAGAAGAGACCGATGATGTTCTGGGTTTGCTGACGGGCGATCGCTAGACCGATGTTGTCGGCAATTCGCAGATCCCGGCGGTGCCAGAATAGAATTAAATGGCGCATGGGGGATTTTTGGATGGGGATTTTTTGAGGCGCGGGGATTTTTGGGCGCGCATCCCGCGCCCGTACGGGGGAGTTAAATGAATCCTTGGTGCTGGGCGATCGTGAAGGCTGCGATCGATTTGGCATCAATTAGATCTCCGGTGGCGATCGCTTGGGTGATCTCTGCAGCGCTCATTAAAACGACTTCGATGTCTTCGTCGTCGTCTTGGGCAGGGGGATGGTCTAGTTTTTCTAGACCTTTGGCAAGGAAGGCGTAGATGATTTCGTCTGAATAACCGGGAGCCAGGAAAAATTCCCCTAACTTTTCGATCGCGGCGGCTTTGTAGCCTATTTCTTCTTGCACTTCTCGGGCGATCGTCTCAGCGGGGTTTTCTCCTGGTTCCACGGTTCCGGCAGGAAATTCTAAAATTCGTCCCTGTACGGTAAAACGATATTGCCGCACGAGTACAAATTGACCGTCCTCGGTGATGGGGATCGCCAGTGCGCCGCCAGGATGCCGAATGCATTCCAGTTCCCCTTCCACGCGGTTGGGCAGACGGAAGCGGTTGACTTCAAAGTCGAACTTACGACCTTGGTAGAATAATTTGCGACGCAGCAGTTGGGGAGGTTCAGAACCAAAAGGCATGGCAGGTATCAGGAGAACTAAAAGGTCAGAAACAGAATGAGAAAGGGGCTTAGGGGGGTGATGTAAAGGGAAGGTGTTCATCCTCCAACTGCATCACTTCTAAACGCACGACCTCTGAGCAGTCTACCTGGTGCAGCAATTGTTGAATGGACTGTCCCGATCGGGGATCTTGCCAATCTGGAGCAATTTCTGCCAGAGGAACGAGGACAAAAGCCCGCTCTGCCATCCGAGGATGGGGGATTTCCAGCCTGGGGGACAGCAACATCTGATCATTAAACAGAAGCAAATCTAAGTCAAGTGTACGTGCCCCCCAGCGTTCTCGCCGAATCCGTCCGAATTGTGACTCGACCTGCAGCAAGGTGCTCATCAAGTCCAGTGGGGTGAGATCGGTGCGCAAAAGGGCACAGCCGTTCAGGTAGTCTGGTTGAGGGGGCCCCACGGCTTTGGTGCGGTACCAGTGCGATCGCGTGATTACCTGCATGCCGGGTGTGTTATTGAGGACCTGCAGGGCGGCGGTTAAAGTGGTTTGCGAGTTCCCAACGGGGCTGCCTAGGTTACTGCCTAGGGCGATCGCACAGAGAGAGCTGACCATGGGGCTAATTCCAAAGGAAGTTCACTTGATCAGTATGGAGATTTGCTCGATCCGGTTCAACCCTCTGCTGGGGATGGGATCAGGCGACTGGAGGATATATAAAGTTATGTAAAAGCGATCGAAGGAACCCAATCGAAGGATCCAATGAGTTGCTATCCACAGATCAATGTTCTAAATTTTCCGCAACCTGCTTAGGGTAAATGGATAGATATTCGATAATCGTGGTGTGTGGGAGGAAAGCATTATTCCTAAGCTAATGGGCTACGGACAATTATTGCGCTGAATCAATGGGCTTAGGTGGGTATTTTTGATAAGGAGTATCCTGGATGAGTCAAAAGAAACTGCTTGAAGTTCTAGAAGCGAATCGTTTACTCCGATCGCCCCACGAAGTTGCCCTTTTTGAACAAACGTTAGAAAAATTGGCACAATACCCGACCCGATGGATTTACCCAGCTTACACCTCGTTCTGGATGATGCTTGTGAGCAACCGGATGTGATGTTTGGCTTAGTTCATTTCCTAGAATCGTTTGAACTGCAGGAACAAATCCTAGCATTGATTCAGGTGATGCCAGATTTGGTTCAGCGAGCAGCAGAATGGGCAGCGATTTTGTATTCTCGGTGGGATTGGACGATCAGTGTTTGAACTAGAAGTCCGATCGCTGGTAACTCACAGGCAGGATGAAATGGATCGGTTGCTGTTGATCCTTAATTCAATCTCACTTTCAGAGACGATCGCCAAGGTTGCATAATGGGTCTGGAAGGGCAATGGAGCGCTTGAAATCCCCCTGGAAGCGATGCGGGTGAAGTCCCTGAAATAACGATGCAAAAACGACCGATCTATCTCGATTGTCATGCCACGACTCCGGTTGATCCGCGAGTTCTGGAAGTGATGCTGCCCTTTTTCACCGAGTGCTTTGGCAATCCCGCCAGCGTGACCCATGCCTATGGTTGGGAATCAGAAGCCGCCGTGCAACTGGCTCGGGAAACGATCGCCCAATCGATCGGCGCAATTCCAGAAGAAATCATTTTCACCAGTGGGGCCACGGAAGCCAATAATTTAGCCATTAAAGGGGTTGCGGAAGCCTATCTCAGCCAAGGTCGCCATCTGGTGACGGTTGCCACAGAACATCAAGCCGTGCTGGACCCTTGCCACTATTTAGCCAAACTGGGATTTGAATTAACAGTCTTACCCGTCCAATCGGATGGATTAGTTGATTTGCAACAACTGGAACAGGCTCTGCGATCGGATACGATTCTGGTGTCAGTCATGGCGGCAAATAATGAAATTGGGGTGCTGCAACCGATCGCCACGATTGGACAACTCTGCCACGATCGCCAGATTCTGTTTCACACCGATGCGGCCCAGGCGATCGGCAAAATTCCCCTCAATGTTCAGTCGATGCAGATTGATTTGATGTCGCTGACGGCACACAAAGTTTATGGACCTAAAGGAATTGGGGCATTGTATGTTCGACGACGCAATCCACGGGTGCAATTGGCAGCGCAGTTGCATGGGGGTGGGCATGAACGGGGGCTGCGATCGGGCACGTTATATCCACCGCAGATTGTGGGATTTGCCAAGGCGGTTGAATTAGCACTCACAGAATTGCCAACAGAAACAGCAAGGATTCGTTCCCTGCGCGATCGCCTTTGGCAAGCCATGCAAACCCTGGAAGGCGTTGCACTAAATGGTCATGCTGAGCAACGCCTTGCTGGCAATTTAAATATCAGTATCGCCAATGCTTCTGGCAATGCGTTAATTTCTGCCCTGCGATCCACGATCGCCCTATCCACCGGGTCAGCCTGCACCGCTGCTAAACAAGCCCCCTCCCATGTTTTAAAAGCCCTCGGACTGCCCGATGCCCTAGCAGAAGCCTCCCTCCGATTGGGCATTGGACGGTTCAATACCCAGGAAGACTGCGATCGGGCAGCCGAAATCCTCAAAGCCGCTATTATTTCTGCTCGGGGTGGGCAAAGCTAGCGGCGTTCGGATCGCCCATTTGATTAATTTGGCGAATTAGTTGATACAAACGCCCCATATCGCGCTGGTTAAAATGCAGAATTAACCGAGGGAGAGAAAACGTTTCGTCTTGCAGTTCCTTGGGTAGGGCTGGACTCTTGGTAATCTGCCCCTTGACTAAAATATCGCTAAACTGTTCGTTCAATGCTTCCACCGCCGCATCCGAGAGTTCTGTCTTCAGCCGCAACACCAGCCACTCATCCACATAGCGGCTAGAGTGATAAACTTGGTAAAAACTGGCGATCGCCTGACAAGCCACATCTAAGCGATCGGTAATCGTGTATAGACTCGGGTCATCTGGACTAATCAAACCCGTTTTCAGCAAATTCTGATTGATATAAGCCGACCAGTCATACCAATAGCTGCCACCGGGGCGATCGATCAACACCAACGGCACCGGAACAGACTTCCCCGTTTGGCTGAGGGTAATGCATTCAAACGCCTCATCCTGGGTGCCAAAACCGCCGGGAAACAGCGCCAGAGCGTCACTCTCTTTGAGGAAAAACAATTTGCGCGTGAAAAAATACTTAAAGGGAACCAGCAAGGGAGAGTTCTGCAAAAAGGGATTTGCACCTTGTTCAAAGGGGAGACTGATATTTAATCCAAAGGAATTGCCTGCGCCTGCACCCTCATTACCCGCCTGCATAATCCCCCCTCCGGCTCCGGTAATCACCATGAAGCCTAGTTCGGTGACCCGCTGGGCAAACTCCCGCGCCATTTGATATTCTTCGGTCTCTGGTGCAATCCGGGCGGAACCAAAAATTGCGACCTTGCGGACATGGCGATAGGGATAAAAGGCTGTAAAAGCCCGCTCCATATCCTGGAGAGAAGCACTCAGAATCTTCCAATCCAAACGCTCAATCTCAGAACGACCTAGACTGACTAGCATTTGGAGGGATTGGAGAAATAAATCGCCGTTGGGATTTTGAGCCGCTTGATCGAGTAGATAATTCAATTCTGCGCGAAGTGCGGTAATGACACTGGGGGAAAAATTGGCAACCATGCACGCCTCCATAGCTCGGATTCTATTGTATCCAGGATTCCCTTGGTCAAGGAATCCCTCTCCCAGAAGACAAATTCCTGTGAGGTGATCTGAGTCAGGGCTAAATTTCGTCAAGACCAAGAAGCGCCCCAGAGTGATCTAGGACGCTACAGAATTAGAACCCATGAACGAATTTGCCGACCCTTGCCCAGAAGAACTGACCCAGAAGAACTGGCTTAGAGGTGCTTCTCTAGGGTGTTGGAAAGGGTTGCTTTGGGAACTGCACCCACAACCATATCGACTCGATGCCCCCCCTTAAAAATCATCAAGGTGGGAATACTGCGAATACCATACTTGTTGGCAACACTTGGGTTTTCGTCTGTATTGATCTTCACTACCTTGACGCGCCCATCGTAGTCTTTGGCAATTTCATCCACAACGGGTGCGACCATCCGGCAGGGACCACACCAAGGTGCCCAAAAGTCCACGAGGACAGGGGCATCACTCGCTAAAACTTCTTGATCAAAAGTGGCATCTGTCACTTGTGCGGCTTCTGACATGCTGAAAATCCTTGCCTTACAACATCTGGTCAGAATTCTATCATAAGCCTCATCCCAGAATCTGTTGAGAAATTCTAATGCCTGTAGCGCCTGCCCAAGATAAAAGGAACCGCCCAAACCGAAGTTCAGGCGGAGTGTGGTGTGAGGAGTGAACGGAAACATGCGTCTCCGCTTTCTTTATTGTAGGCTAGGAATTTGCATTTTCCCAGGTTGCAGCCATTGACTTTCCCAAGATTTTAATCACGATCGCGAGGGTTGCGATCGCCTGCAAGTCACCACGAGATGAGGCATTCAACCCTAACACTGGATGCATAGCGCAACTAACTTCGCAATAAATCTCAAGGGAACTTCATGTTACGCAGGATTGACTGACCCAGCGCTACTTGCCCATGCCAAGCTGCTGAGCTTTTTGGTAAACTTTACCCTCCGTCAGCAAGGAAGGCGCGATCACCACTTCCACCGCTTGCATTTCGCGAATGGTCTTAGCGCCTAGGGTGCCCATACTGGTTTGCAGTGCGCCGAGTAGGTTATGGGTGCCATCATCCAATCCGGCGGGGCCGCGCAGAATTTGCTCTAGGGTGCCTGTCGTACCCACGTTAATGCGAGTGCCTCGGGGTAGAACCGGGCTAGGGGTTGCCATGCCCCAGTGATATCCCCGCCCAGGAGCTTCTGCTGCTCGGGCAAAGGGTGAGCCAATCATGACTGCATCCGCCCCACAGGCAATGCACTTGCAGATGTCGCCCCCCGTGACGAGACCCCCGTCTGCAATAATTGGCACGTATTTGCCGGTCTCTTTCTGGAAGTCATCCCGTGCTGCGGCACAGTCTGCCACCGCTGTTGCCTGAGGAATGCCAACTCCCAATACGCCCCGTGAGGTACAGGCTGCACCGGGACCAATCCCTACCATGATGCCTGCTGCCCCAGCTTGCATTAATTGCATCGTGACTTCATAGGTGACACAGTTGCCTAATACCACTGGAATCGGCATCTCTGCACAGAATTGAGCCAGATCCAGCGGGGTGATTTGCTCTGGCGAGAGGTGATTGGTGGATACGACGGTCGCCTGAATGAAAAATAGATCTGCTCCGGCTTCGGCTGCGACTAGTCCAAACTTTGCTGCCCCTGCTGGCGTGGCACTGACGGCTGCAATGCCGCCCTGTTGCTTGATTTCCTGGATCCGCTTCGTGACTAATTCAGGCTTGATAGGTTCCTGGTACAGGGATTGCATGAGGGCTACAAATTTCTCCTTACCCACGGCAGCAATTTTATCCAGGATGGGATTGGGATCTTCGTAGCGGGTTTGAACCCCTTCTAGATTGAGCACACCCAATGCGCCCAACTCAGTCAGACGGACTGCCATTTTGACATCCACCACCCCATCCATCGCACTTGCAATGATGGGAATTTCTCGCTCCAGGTTGCCGATCGCCCAACGAGTATCTGCCAAGCTGGGATCGAGGGTACGAGGACCTGGAACCAGTGCAATTTCATCGATTCCGTAGGCTCTGCGAGCGGTTTTACCTCTGCCAATTTGAATATCCACGCTATCTTCCCCAAGACAATGATTGGAATAGGGTATCAAATTTGGGTCACGGTTTGGGTGGGTCGTGGTTTGGGTGGGTTACGGGTTTGGGGGTGGGTGGAATCGCACGTCATGACTCCTCTGGCTGATAGAATGGGTGAAATTGATGCAACAACTGGGATGGAGCAGCGGGGAGCGATACCCTATTGTCCAACCAGCTAGTTGTCCAATGGTTCTGTAAAAATTCTGTTTGTTTTAGGTAGCTAAAGGGGCGAGATCTGATCCTATGCTTTCGACAGCACAATTGATTCTGATTGCCCAGTGGCTAGGCATTGCTGCGATCGCGGGAGCCGTGCTGACGGTTCTGGCGTTTCTGTTGCAGTGGGGAATTCGCTTCCGATTGGTGGGCGTGTCCAGTTTCACGGCGGTGCTGGCAGTGGGAGTCTATGCCCTCAGCCTGAGTTTATATCAGCGGCCCGTGGTGGCAGGGGCAGAAAAGTTTGTGCGGGTCTACGATCGGGCGGCGGGTCAAGTGGTGATCAATGTAGCAGCAACCCTCACCCCAGATGCCTTGGAAGCTACCCTGCGCCAAGCTGCGTTAGACTTGTATTCCCCTGGTCGGACTTCGCCGGACGGCTATCTGACCATTCGGGCCCGCACCCTCTTGCATCCTCAATCTGGTGTGACACAGCCTGTTTATCTGGGGGCTATCCGCCGATCGCTGGTCAGCCGAGAAACCGATGATCTCCAACTGCAAATTGATGCTGAGACGTTAGCCCAATTGGCAGGTTAAGAAAGAGGTGTGGTGACTTACTGAAACCGATCATTGACTTACCGACGGATTACTGAATGTCTAGTTCTCTCTTGTCTTCATTCATCACGGCCACGATCGCCCCGGCTCAGGTGATACGCGGTACAGGGTTGTTGGAACAGGCGGCTCCGCTCATTGCAAGCCTCGGGTTGCGTCCATTGCTGGTGGGGGGCGATCGCACGTTGCAAGTGACGATTCCTCGCTTAAAAACTGGCTTCCAGGCGTTGGAGGTGCCATGGGCTGCTGTTGCCTATGGGGCGGATTGTAGTGAAGCGGCTCTGAGTGAGTTGCGATCGGCGGTGCAGACCCACCAAGCGGATGTGATTGTTGGCATTGGGGGCGGGAAAGCCTTGGATGCGGCAAAATTGCTGGCCTATCACTGTAAGCTGCCGATCGTCACGATTCCAACTTCTGCGGCCACCTGTGCGGCTTGGACGGCGCTTTCCAATGTCTACTCTGAGGCTGGGGCGTTTCTCTACGATGTGGGTTTGCCCAAGTGTCCGGATCTGCTGCTGTTGGACTATGACCTGATTGCCACCGCTCCCAAACGTACCCTGGTGGCTGGGATTGGGGATGCGATCGCCAAGTGGTATGAAGCTTCCGTGAGTAGTGGGCATTCGGAGCGGACTTTCCTAGTAGCAGCCGTGCAGCAAGCCCGAGTGTTACGGGATCTGCTGTTGCAAAAATCGACAGTGGCTCTAGAAAATCCCGGCAGTGAGGTGTGGCAAGACGTGGTGGAAGCCAATGTCCTTCTGGCGGGCGTGATCGGGGGTGTCGGGGGGGCACAATGTCGCACGGTGGCGGCCCACGCAGTTCACAATGGTCTCACCCATTTGCCTGCCAGTCACGATATTCTGCATGGTGAAAAAGTGGCCTACGGGATTCTGGTACAACTTCGCCTAGAGGAACTGCTGCAGGGCAATCAACTAGCAGCCTCGGCAAGGCAGCAATTGCTCAAGTTCTATGGGGAAATTGGCTTGCCTAGAAGCTTGCAGGACTTGGGCTTGGATCGGCTGGCGATCGCCGAGCTAGGTCATGCAGCAGAAGTTGCTTGTCAGCCCCAATCGGATATCCATCGACTGCCCTTTACTGTGGATCCCCAGCAGTTGATGGCAGCCATGGTTTCCACCTTAGCCCCTGTCTCTGTTCCAGCAGTGGCTCCTACGCTAGCCAACGCCCCGGCCCATCCCCTGTTTTCGGTTCTCCCATCTGCTTCTCTTGACTGAGGTATCACCATGACCCTTTCCTGGATTTCCCCTGCCGATCGCTTGAAATCGCTGCCTCCCTACGTATTTGCGCGGCTAGATGAGTTGAAGGCGAATGCTCGTGCCCAAGGGGTGGATTTGATTGACCTCGGCATGGGTAATCCAGATGGGGCTACTCCGGCTCCGGTGGTGGAAGCGGCAACCCAAGCGCTGCATAATGTGGCGAATCATGGCTATCCCCCCTTTGAAGGCACGGCGAACTTCCGCAAAGCAATTACCGATTGGTACGATCGCCACTATGATGTGAAGCTGGATCCAGATGGAGAAGCCTTGCCGTTGTTGGGGTCCAAGGAAGGGTTGACCCACCTGGCACTCGCCTACATCAATCCCGGTGATCTGATTCTGGTACCAAGCCCCTCCTATCCGCCCCATTTTCGCGGACCGTTGATTGCGGGGGGAGACATCTATCCCCTGGTGCTGAAACCAGAGCAGGATTGGTTGATTGACCTGGGCAGCATTCCCGATGAGGTGGCGCAACGGGCGAAGATTCTCTATTTCAACTATCCCAGCAATCCAACGACCGCCACGGCACCGCGTGAATTTTTTGAAGAGGTGGTTGCCTTTGCCCGCAAGCATGAGATTTTGCTGGTGCATGACCAAGCCTACGCAGAACTGGCGTTTGATGGCTATCGCCCCACGAGTTTGCTAGAAATTCCCGGTGCCAAGGAGATTGGGGTGGAGTTTCACACGCTGTCGAAGACCTACAACATGGCGGGTTGGCGTGTGGGATTTGTGGTGGGCAATCGCCATGTGATTCAAGGGTTGCGGACGCTGAAAACCAATTTGGATTATGGATTATTTGCAGCGTTGCAATGTGCGGCAGAAACAGCGTTGCAATTGCCGGAGCAATATGTCCAGGAAGTGCGCGATCGCTACCGAACTCGCCGAGATTTTCTGATTGAAGGGTTGGGCAAGTTGGGCTGGTCGATTCCGAAACCGAAAGCAACAATGTATCTCTGGGTGCCCTGTCCCATCGGCATCGGTTCGACGGATTTTGCCCTATCGGTATTGCAGAAAACGGGGGTGGTGGTGACTCCGGGTAATGCCTTTGGTGCAGGGGGCGAAGGCTACGTCCGCATTAGTTTGATTGCCGAGTGCGATCGCTTGGGTGAGGCGCTGGCTCGGATGGAACGGGCGGGCATTCGTTACGATAGTTCTATGTTGGTGAGTGCGGAACGGTAAGAACGATGAGTGGACTGGGAAAGTTGCGATGACCTTAGCTAGCGATCGCCCTGTAATGCCCGAGTGGCTTGTCGATCGTCGTCTCACCTTGCAGGGAGGATGGTCCCAGTTCAAGCTGATTCAACAAGGCTGTGAACACAATCCAGGGGTGCGGTTGTTTTATTGGCAAGGGGCGATCGAAATTTTTATGCCAGGGCAATTCCATGAGATCTTTTCGCGGGCGTTCGGTTGGATGTTGACCTACTTTCTGCTCACCCAAAAACAGCTTGCCTTCACCCCCACGGGATCGATGACCCAAGAAAAAGAAGGATTTGCGGCGGCAGAAGCGAATGAGTCTTACTGGATTGGCGAAGTCAAGCCGATTCCTGACCTAGCGCTAGAGATTGTGGTTACCAGTGGTGGACTGAAAAAACTAGAGATTTATCAAGCCCTGGGGGTGCCGGAAGTGTGGTTTTGGCAGGATGGTCGTTTGCAGCTTTATCACCTGCGATCGCAGGGCTATGAGCAAATTGTAACTAGTGAATTACCGGGATTAGCCGACCTGGATTTAAGCTTGCTTCAGCGCTGTGTTTTGATGGCGGAAACGAATGTGGCAGAAGCGCTCTCAACCTTTGCCCAGGCGATCGGAACGTTGTCTTGATCCTGAAAGACGATTGCTCTTGCATGATGTTGGTTCGGTTCCCCCTTATTAAGGGGGCTAGGGGGATCGGCTTGCCAGGATATATCAACCTCACGCTAAAAAGTTGGTTATGCGTTTGCAGAAAAAAGCGCTCCGTCGAAGGATGAATCACCGAATCGATCGCAGCGCTGGATGCGTTATTTGGAGTGGAATTGAGCTTTATTGCTAAAGCGCTTTATTGTTGACGACGCAACATTTCTTGAGCTTCCTGGCTGGGATTATAGCCATACCCAAAGGTGGAGCGATCGCTGTCATCCATTACCCGAGGCGTGACTAAAACAACCACTTCCCGACGTTCGGCTTGTTTGTTGGTACTGCGGAACAAGGCTCCCAGCAGGGGGATATCTCCCAAAATGGGGACTTTGGTGACCGTGGTGCGATCGCTATCTTGAATCACACCCGTAAGAACCAGCGTTTGACCATCGCGAATTCGCACCAACCCCGTGGAAACTTCCCGCTTTTGCAGCAAAGTAATGGTGTTGAAGGTGTTGGCACTGAGTCGAATTTCACGAGAGCCAGAAGGCGAAGAGATTTTGGGATTAATCCGCATCGCTACAAAGCCATTGTCGTCAATCCGTTCCATTTCAATATCCAACTGTAATCCAGCCTCCTCTTTTTCCACCGTGATGGTTTGAGTTGAACTAGAAGGGGTGGATTGGGTTTCCAGTTTGAAGTTGGTGATCACTTCTTCGATCAGTTTGACCTGCGATCGTTGTCCTTCTTGAATGATTAGGGTTGGATCAGTCAACACCTTAGCATTTTGGCTTTGAATGGCAAACTGAAGTTGTCCTAACCAGCGGTTGCCAGCGTTGAAGATATTGTTGCCAATCGTGGCAGCATTGGTTGTTCTTCCCTCCCCGATGGCGGGTGCAAGCAGGTTGGTCTCAGTGGGTGCGCGATCGCCTAAGTTAATCACCGCGATCCCATTGTCCTGCACCACAGAGGTGTCATTGATATTAAACGAGAAGCTGGTGCCTACGCGATTGATGCCCAAGAGGTTGATATCCAACACCTTGACGCTGACCGTGGCTTGGCGCTTCCGCAGATCCAACTGAGTCAACATGCTGGTGGCAATTTCTACTTTGCGCGGCGCACCGGTTAACGTAATCATGTTGGTGCGATCGTTGACTGAAACCGACAGACCCCGCAGAATCAGAGGTCCATTCCCTTCCGTCGCCCGCAGCGGCAGAATGGTGGGAGTCCGAATTTCCACGGTGCGCGCTGCTGCTCCTTCACCGATCGTCTGAATCTGGATCTGCTCAAACGGACGCTGGGTTTCCGCTCCTTGGGTCGTTAGAAAGGCGGCTGCATCGGAAGCATTGACCTGGTTCATCCGGAGGGAGCGAGAAATCACATTCCGGGCATCATCCGGTAAGCGTGTCCCCACGAAGATGGTTTTACCGACCCGGTTGGCTTCCAAACTGTTACATTGTCCGCCACCCCCACCACCGGCTCCCCCGGCTTGAGGCGTAGCAGGCACGCAGGCAATTCTCAACACATAGTTGAACACATCCTGCACTGACTCATTTTCGACATCCAAGGAAATCGTCGGCCCACCCGATGAACTGCCTGCTCCTGCACCTCCGGGAATTCCTTGCGGTCCACTGGGGGGTGCTTCGCTGAAGGCCAGGTTCATGCCCGCCGCCCTTGCTAGCAATGAAAGGACTTCCCGCGCAGGTGCATCCCGGAGAACTAGCCGAGGAATACGGACATTGGTGCCCATATCAATGACGTTGGGCGAGGTATCGATCTGGGAAATGGCAATATCTCCCACGGGTGGAGCAACTGCACGGGGCATCAGCGGTGGCGCGATCGTGCTGGGTGGGGTCGGTGCCGTGCGGGGGGCAGTGGGGTTAGCCAGGGTGGGCGCTGCCTGGGGGACGGCAGGAGTTGGGGCAGGAGCGGGAGATGGGGTCGCCTGGGCGATTTTTTGCGGTGCTGCACCGGGTTTGCCGATGACATTTTTGCCGATGACATTCAACACCACACTATTGCCATCTCGGCTGACAATTTGACCTGTGGGTGAAGCCCCCTGACCGACCACCGTAACCTGTACGCCATTATTGACGGGGGCAACAGCGATCGAAGCAATGCCAGGGGCTGGGTTGGCTTGTTGGAACGGCTTATCGGCTAACTTTGCGCCAAAAATAAACGCTGTCCAAGCATTGCCGCGATTGGTGTTAAAAACCTGGGGAGCTTTACCACCCGTGGTAGTTTTGAGCACCACATCTAGCCCCGCTTGGTTGCGGTTGACCTGAACATTGGTCACTTGGGTTTGGCTGGCAAAGGCGGGTTGGATGGTCGTCAGCGCGATCGTGGTTGCAAATATTCCAGTAATGCCTTGAATCTGTTTCACAATACACTCCTCATAACGCAAACAAGGATTTTTGAAAATTGAAAGAACGAAGCAAGTGAGAGAAAGCGGCGATCGCTCCATAGAATCACAGCGATGAAATCACACGGTTGGAATCACAGCTATTGAGGTGACGGAGATGCCCCCGGACTCGGAGTGGGCTGTAACTTTTTAGTTTCCTCCTCAGTCAGGGGGATTAATGCATCCATCTGAAAAGAAGTCGTCAGAACCGCATCAGGCTGACAATTGGTGATGAACTGAGGCAGCCCCTCTGGTGTAATGTTATAGATTCCTATTCCCAGTGTTGGATTGGTCTGCCCCCCTCTGCCTCGTACAACCTGCATATTCTTAAAAATTAGAAAGGGTTGTAGACGTTCGATCGTGCGGAAGATGGATTGGGTTTGTGCAAAATTGCCTTCAAAAACGATTTCAACGGTCTGACGCTTCAGCTTGTTATCCAACTCTTTTCCTAGAGACCCATCCGTGACTACTCCAGGAACGGCTGTCGTCGCGGTGCTACCACTCGTTGTAGTTTCATCAACGGGCTTAAAGCTTTTCAATTTTGCTTCGGCCACTAGGGGCCCAAATGTGTCTTCAAATGATTGAGTAGTTTCTAGGTTAGTGTATTGTTCGCGTATTGAAGGGGGGCATACATTGAGCTTCTGCTGACGTTTACCCAACAGTCCAGCATTGTTCTTCTCAATGAGCTGGTTGAGATCAAAGAGTAAAGTATTTAAATCCTTTTGTTTGGCAAACAGAGACAATACTTGCTCTCGCTGTTGCTGGGTTTCTGCCAACCGTTTTTTGGCATCCTTCAGCTTCTTCTCGATTTCCTGTTGGCTCTTGAGTTCCTGTTCTTTTTTCTCCACAGTGCTGCTTAGGTTAGAATATTTATCAACCTCAGGTTGCCCTAGGGTAAACCAGAGATAAATCGCACCTAACAGTCCCAACACACCGCAGGTAATCCCCGTCACCATAGGGGTAAAGGTCACCCCAAAGGCTGTGGGATAATTGGGGGCAGATTCAAATTCTTGATCCGGTGGAATAAAATCTCCAGCAGTCATGGCTTTACTCCCTTGCTCTTGAGGGTCTCAATGCGGGTGACAATTCCAACCGCACCCTTTCGTTCTAGTTCACGCATTAGTTCTGAAGTTGGAACATCAGATAATTCCGTTTGGATGAGAAAGCCGACTTTTCCGGGTAGCTTGACCTGAGGAGTCCTGCCTCCCTGTGCATTCTGAGCACCACTATTCGCAAGTGGTACGGATTCACGCTGCTCTGCAGATTTAATCTTAGTCATCTCCGGCTTCAGAAATTTAGACTTCTGCAAAACAACGAGAAAATCATTAACTTCCTCAAAGGTGTTGGCAGCACCAAGAATTTCAACGGGTCCTGCGTAGGGAGAAGGCGGTTCTGTGCCATCGGCTGGAGGAGTTCCAGATTTATTCGGTATTTGTCGAATGCCTGCGATCTGAATTCCTGCTGGAAGCCGATCGCGTAAATCCTGGGACATGGCTGACCAAGGTTTCACCCGGTTAAACACAGAAGCGAGGGCTTGGATTTCTCCTTCGGCTGCCTTTACTTTGTCATTGGCGGCTTTTAATTCCTTCTTTTTAGCTTCCAAGCTGCCTAACTGACCATCTAATTCAGCATTGCGGGATTCCAATCCACTGTTGAGAGCCGTCAGAGCCGCCCAGCCACCTAGAACTCCCAAGAGTGCCATCAAGCCTACCCCAATACCAACGTACATGGGGACTTTGCTATCTGATCCACCGCCACCGCCGCCAGGTCGCCTGCCGCCACCTCGTCCGCCCCGTCCCCCAGCATCAGGTTTTAGATCGGGACGATCATTTAGAAAGTTAATGTCTAAACTGTACATTGCCTATGCCTCCCGTAAACCTAAACCCAACGCCACACCCAAACTCGGACGAACATTGGCTGGAATGTCTTGCGTGACTTCCAGAGATAATGCTGCGATCGGATCAATTAAGCTACAGGGCAAGCTCAACCGTTGGGTAAAGAATTCATCCAACTGCCCAATCGCTGCGCCAGGACCTGCCAACAACAACTGAGCGACTTCTAGGTTGTCGCCCTGATTAATGTAGAAATCGATCGATCGCCTTAATTCATCTGCTAGATCTCCAAGTACCCGCAGCATGGCTGATGTGCCAGGATTTCCCCCCCCAACGCGCCCCGTTGTTTCACTACTCACGGGAATGGTCATGCCTTGTAATAGGTCAATACTGCGAGAAGGCGGCAAATTCATGGCACGGGAGAGCGCGCTTTGGATTTGAAAGGTGCCGATCGGCACGGTGCGAGAAAACTGGGGAACCCCATCCACGGCGATCGAAATTTCCGTACTTTCAAACTCGATATCCACGATCGCCACGGCCTCTTGAGGGGCAAACTGCCGCAATTGATCTCGAATCGTGCGAATCAAGGAGAAACTACTGATTTCCAAAACATCGAGGCGCAACCCCGCCTGTTGAAAGGTCTGTAGGTAGGCATCGGTCACTTCTTTGCGAGTGGCAACCAGAAGAACTTGGACTTTTTCAATCCCATCTTCATCTAAAAACAGTCCGAGTTTTTGGTAATCCACATCGGCTTCTTCGCGGGGGAAGGGCAAATATAAGCCAGCTTCCTGATTCAGCACCATTTCCCGCAATTCTCGGTCGTCCAACTCAGCAGGGACGGGAATGATGCGAGTCACCGTATCTCGCCCCCCCAGCACGGCTGCTGCCACCTGCTTTGCCTTGATTTTGTTCTCTACCAGTATGCCTTGAATCAGCTCCGCCATAGCTGACTGATCCACAATTTGCCCCTCCTGAAACACACCTTCAGGAACAGGTGCCGTAGCGTAATTCACCAGTTTAAATCGCTGACCTTGGCGACGCAACTGAGTAACATTGATGCGATCGGGCGATAATTCGATACCGATCCCTTTCGGATTTTTGGAAAATAGACCCTTCACCACAGCACTGCTAGCTCACTACGAATGAGGTTACACACAAGACGGGCAAACAAGATCGCCGTAACACGCTTATGACAAGACGATGAAATGGCAGATGCTATCGCATGGTACACAATTTATTCAAGAATGAACCGATAAATTCCCTAAGTTTTAGCTCAGAAGATTTCATCAGAACGACTCGTTTTTATCTGATCAAAATAAGGTTTTGTAAAATGTGATCAAGGCCTCAGTCCGAAGAATTGACCCTGAGAAAAATTACCTTGAGGATGCCCAAGTTTTTCTTTTTCTCAACACAGATTCACTTCCTGGAGAGCGATATCAAACTTGAATCAACTCACCTTTAAACAGCCATAATGTGGGCTTGATCTCCTTCACTAAACAAACACTTGATCTAAACATCAATAGCACCCCAACTGAGATGTTACACACAATTCTAAAAAACGCACGAAAAATTCTGTTGTGACTGGGTAATGATTAGGAATCCTGATCAACCCCAACCGCGATCGCGATTATGAATGATCAAAAAGGTGATGGGCGGAATGGCATAACCGGGAAATTCTCCCGGGCCGCCGGGGCGGGGGGGGGGGGGGGGC
>JAYKGX010000157.1:0-15011 GCA_035285565.1 Synechococcales cyanobacterium | reverse complement strand
CAGACCCTTACGCATTTTTAATCCGGCCAGCCAAGCTAAAAAATTTGACGCTGAAGCCGATTATATTCGACAATGGATTCCCGAATTACGGAATGTCAGCAGCGAAGCCCTAGTCAGTGGAGTCATTGAGAACTGCGATCGCGATCGGGCAGGCTATCCCAAACCGATCGTCGATCACACCATCCAGCAAAAAGAGTTCAAAGAACGCTACGCTGCTCAAAAAGAAGCCTAATTCAACATCAGTGTGATGAACTCGGCTCCTGGCAATCTCCCGATCCTCCTAAATTCCTGCGCGATCGACTAACCTCGCAGCTTCTCTGGATTCACTTGAAACTGAATGCTATTAAATTTACGTTTACCGGGTAGCTCCTGCGCTCCGATCAGATACCCTGCTGCCTTCAACTCCTCCACCGTACGCCAAAAGATCTGATTATTGCGAGAACTGTTAGTTCCCAAGAGATCTAGCGTTTTAAACAAAAATTGTTTAGAAACAATCAAATATTGTCCATCTTGAGGGGCATCCAATTTAATTCGACTCGCTAAATAGACTAATAGACGCATCCTAAAGTCATTCTTTGCATTACTGCCCAAGCGTTGAGAAATATCTAGCGAATTAGGGAACAAAATGTAGTCTCGATTGCGTCCCAGACCATCCCAAAAATTCAACTGAATCGAATAGGATTCCGCCAACTCATAGGTATAGTCAGCCGCCTGCAGCATATCAAACTTCTGTTGTCCACCTTCTGCTTTGCAGGCTTGAATGGTCAACATCGTCTGGATTTCTACTTTGTTATTACTATTGCTGAAGCTGCTGTGAGAGCCATTGCCAAAATTATTACCAAAACTACTACTTCGACGTGCCAATTGAGGAAACACTAATTCTGTGCGGTGCAGGCTCACTATATCTCGATGAAATTGCGATCGCAACTTGGAAGCAAAACCACCATCCTTTGTGCGGGTATAGCCCAAGATTTCTAGGACTTCATTGGATTTAAACGTAATGTGATTCCCCTGCCCTTGCAACGCTGCCAGTCGATAAAAATGGAGTAGCAGCGAAACTTGACGCGGATTTAAAAAGGTAACAATCCCCGCGAGCAATCTTTGGGTGCGGCGATCGCTAATGGATTTAACCGCATTGGCAACCCCTTGCTGGATCCACACCTTGGGATCAAACTTGCTATATTCCGCCTTAAAGGTCGCCCAATCGGATTCGCTTAAAGACTCCAAGGGAATCCGCCGAATCAAAGGGAATTCAGTAGAATCTGTCGGATCCGCCTCAATTCGCATTTCCAGATAAAACCCTTCAGGATCCGATCGCAGAATTGGCATTCGCACATCTGGGTGGCGCGACGAAGCACCTGCACGGGGCAACAGCAATAGCAAAGAGCCATCAACCGGAAAAGCATCTTGCCCTACCCAAGAGGGTGAGACCAGTCCCTTAGCGGGAGACACCGTTAGGGAGGTCGCTGGTGGCAAGGGATGAGCGTCTAGCATAGTTGGTACCCAGTAATCATCGAAACCCAGAACAATTGGCAACCACCGTCAGTTTAACCCCACAGCAGACCATGAACTCACATCATGAAATCACGTCACGCTACATCTAGTGTTTCACCTTTGGTGTTCAGACAGGATACCCCGTATCTAGCGAAATATCTGTAACGCTTTAGTATGATTTTCCCAGAAATTTCTGTGACTTTTGCGGCGACCCATGATCCCCGACCGATCCCCAAAATCGCCTTTTCAGCCATAACGCCAACGTCCCATCTCAGGCTGTAACTTAATCGTCCAGATCGACTGATCTGATCACCAGATCTTCAAGCGGATCTTTTCAGGATCCATAACACTAGCGTCACGATCGCTCTTGTGAATCACCAACCCATTCTCCCTCAAACGTAACGCTTTCGTCTACCTGGGATCAGCAACTCCTGCGGAAGGAGTGTGTGTAACGGCAGCGGATCAGCCCATGATCGCCTCTTGAGCATTGAGAATTTCGGTGTTACCTTAATCCCCGTTCAGGAGTTCTCAATTTTCAAGGTTGCCCAATCGGTTGTCCTTGCGGTTGAGCCTTGATGTTCAGTCACGCCAAGCATTTGCCGAGAGATAATCTTAGGTGATGCATTGTCGCGAGCAATCAGATAGGCATTGTTGAACCTTTGATCGTAGCTACCACCTGCGATCGGGCAATTTTTCAGTTTGTCTATCTCAAACGGTCTGTCCTCAGTTTTCTGTCCTCAGTTTTCTTAGTTTCGTGATTTGCCTTAAAGCAAAACCCCTCGCGCTTCCCTACCACAGTTAGCTCAAGGGGTAATTGTTCAACCTTGTCATCCCAATTTGCGTTGGGATATCTGTCCTTATGGCTAAGAATTGTATCAGGGATTGCGGCTCTGTGCTAGAGTCGCAGCAAATTTTGCCAACAAATTTGCGATCGACAGCCCCTTTACCCAGTCCTTCCCCCAAACAATCCCCTTCTCGAACTGCTTTACGAGCAACTGTTCGCAATTCTCCACCCAGTTCTGAACCGGAAATTAATTGGGAGACACCATCGCGCTTGGGTTGTAAGGTGGCGATCGATCATGAACGGGAATGGTTAGCGAGCGGTGTTGATGCACAGTTAATTCGTCTGAACGTGCAAACCTTGACAGATACGGTGATTCACACCCAAGGGCACGAGGTCAGTTATCCGATCGCTGAACGATTGAATTGGAAACTAACGCGATCGCGGCAAGCAGCAAAAGCTGGCAAACCAGAGCTACGGGGCTGGTGGGTCAGTGGGGTTGATCCGCTCAATCATTGGCAGCCCATGGTGTGGGGGCGGTTTAAACCTGATGCAGAAACGCCCATTTTAGATCGACAGAAAAGAAAACCTGCCAAGTATTTGAGTCCTAGTTTAGGCAAAGGTTCTAGCCGTTGTGTTTTTCTTGATGTGCCTTTGCGGATTTGGCAACGGGTCGCCGATCGTTACCAAGTTCCCATTGTGCGTAGCGATTATAAATTGGGATTTTGGCAGTGGGTTTGGCAGCAGCAAATTCCCATTGTGTTAACCGAAGGCGAAAAAAAAGCAGGCTGTTTACTCACCGCAGGCTATGCAGCGATCGCTCTGCCAGGAATTTTTGGGGCCTATCGTCGAGATGGCAATCAATTGATCCCCGAACTGCTGCATTTTGCCCAAGCCCAGCGTCGTTTCTACATTTGCTTTGATTATGAAACTCGGGCAACCGTGGTGCAGCAAATTGCGATCGCGATTGATAAATTAGGGTCTTTGTTGCTGCGATCGGTGGGAGAAGTCCATGTGATTTCCCTACCAGGACCGCATAAGGGAGTTGATGACTTCACGGTGGAGTGTGGTGTTACGGCGTTTGAGCAGTTATATCAGCAGGCAGAATCCTTCCAAAGTTGGCAATCTTCGCGGTTGTGGCGCTTAAGCTGTTCACCGAGCCAAGTGATCAATCAAGCTTATTTAGGCAATACTGCTTATCCAGAATCAGGCTTAGTCGCGGTCAAGAGTGCCAAGGGTACAGGCAAAACGACGGCATTGCAAGCCCTTGTTCAGAGCGCCAAACAAAACGATCGGGCTGTCCTGGTAATTACGCATCGCATTCAACTGGGGCGAGCCATCTGTGGAAGTTTAGGACTACCTTGGGTGAGTGATCTGCAGCATGAGCAACCTTTTCACGGCTATGGACTCTGTATTGATTCCCTTCATGCCACTTCCCAAGCTCAATTTGATCCTTCCCAGTGGGAAGGGGCGATCGTCATTTTAGATGAAGTGGAACAACTTCTGTGGCACGCTCTGAATAGCATGACCTGTTACACGCATCGGATTAAGATTTTGGCAACCTTCCGGGAATTAATCCAAACTGTTCTGAGCAGTGGTGGCTTGGTGATTGCCCAGGATGCCGACCTGTCAGATATTAGCCTTAGCTATTTATCCAGTGGGGTGCCGGGAATGCAACCCTGGCTTTTGCACAATGAATGGCAAGCCGAACAAAAGAGCGACACTTATATGTATGACACCAAAAGTCCTGCAGCTTTACTCGTGCGGCTAGAGGAAATTGCAGAAACGGGTGCCATTTTTGTTTGCCTAGATTCCCAAAAAGTGAAGGGGCGTTGGAGTTCTCGTAATTTGGAGACCTATTTACAACAGCGGTTCCCCCACAAGCGTATCCTGCGGATTGATAGCGAAACCGTCGCCAGTGCTGATCACCCTGCTTTTGGAATTGGCGATCGCTTGAATGAGATCCTGGCAAATTATGATATTGTGCTCAGTACGCCCACTTTAAGCAGTGGTGTTTCCATTGATCTCAAGCAGCATTTCCAAGCTGTGTTTGGGTTATTCCAAGGGGTGATGTCAGCAGCAGAATCTCGACAGGCTTTGGCAAGGGTTCGGGATAGGGTTCCCCGTTATGTCTGGGCGGCACGTAATGGCTTAGGTAAAATTGCCAATGGCAGTTGCTCCTATCAGGAACTCGCTCAATCCACGATGAAAGCCGTGAAATACAATATTCTGTTGCTGCGGGAAGTTGATTTTGATGTCGATCGGCAAACTGATCCGATCACGTTGCGAACTTGGGCAAAAATGGCCGCTCGGGTGAACCGTTCTCTATGGCAGTTCCGTGATGAAATAGCGCTAGGATTACAACAGGAAGGTCAATCCCTTGTTTGGGTTACAGAAGACACCGACAAAATTTTGCAGCAAGGGTTCCATCACAATACAGACACTCCCTCTCCAGAGAATCTGTGTCTTCTAGCAGAACTGCAGTCCAGGCTAGCAACTGGCGATTTACAAGTCCCTGGCTATGAGTTTCTACCTCTCCATCATCCTAACCAGGCGATCGAAGCAGTTCATCAAGCCATCACAATTATTCGGGATTACAACCAAACCCTAGAAGCTCAGGCCGTTTCGGATTCACCCGAGTTAACCTTGGCGGAATATCAAACCATCCGCGAAACGCGATCGCAAACGAGCCAACAGCGCTATAGTCAACGGAAGCAAGAGTTAAAAAATCGCTATCCTGTTGCCATCACGCCGGAATTGACCCTTAAGGATGAACAGGGTTGGCATGGGCAATTACGTTTGCACTACTATTTAACCCATGATCCCCTATTTGTGCGCCTACGGGACTGTCAGGAATGGCAATCTCATCTGAATCGTGGCAATGGACAAGTTGCGATCCAAGATATCAAGCTACTGACTGCTCAAGTGGAAATGTTAAAAGCCTTAGGAGTCCTGAGTTTGCTAGATTGCGATCGCAAAACTCGCGCTACGGATCCAGACGTGCAAGAGATTAGTGCCAACCTCTTAGCACATCGTCAAGATATTAAGATCTTATTTGGTTTGAATATTACCGATCGCATGTCACCGATTACCGCCATTCAGGCCGTGTTAGCTAAATTAGATTTGCGCCTAGTGTGTATTTCCCGCGATCGCACCGCAGATGGGCGCAGATGGGGTTTGCGGGTCTATCGCTATGACCCACCCCAAGACGATCGCACAGCCATTTTTGCCGAATGGAAACAGCAAGATGAAACCTTGTTAGCCCATGCGATCGTCCCATCGTGATCCCAATCATCCTGCGATCGATCCCACCATTTTGGGATCGATCGATCCACCATCACCCTTTAGGTTGGTAGCATTTTGCCCAAAATATCCACCATTCGATCGATATGGGATTTTTCCACAATCAAAGGTGGCGATAGCGCGATCACATCTCCTGTCACCCGAATCAACAATCCTGCTTCAAAACATTTCACAAAAACATCATAGCCCCTTGCCCCCAATTGCAACGTACCCTCTGCATTCATCAGCGGTTCCAGTTCAATCCCCGCCACCAATCCCAGATTCCGAATATCCATGACATTTGGGTGCGATCGCAAGGAATGCATGGCTTCTTCCCAGTAAGCGGATAAATCCCTCGCTCGCTCATACAATCCTTCTTGCTGATACAGATCCAAGGTTGCCTGGGCCGCAGCACAAGCCAGCGGATGTCCGGAATAGGTGTAACCATGAAATAGTTCGATCGCCCGTTCATCGCCTTGCATAAAAGCATCGTAGACAAATTGCCGAGCAAAAACAGCCCCCATCGGGACGGCACCATTAGTAATCCCTTTGGCAACGGTAATTAAATCCGGCAGCACACCAAAATAATCCGTCGCAAAGGCGGTGCCCAATCGTCCAAAGCCTGTAATTACTTCATCAAAAATTAATAGAATGCCATAGCGATCGCAAATCGATCGCAACTTTTCCAGATAGCCTCGGGGCGGAATCAGCACCCCCGTCGAACCCGCGATCGGTTCTACAATCACTGCGGCGATCGTGGAGGGATCATGCAACATCACTAAACGTTCTAGCTCCTCTGCTAAATGACTGCCCCACTCCGGCTGACCACGGGTAAAGGCATTTTTCTCCAGATTGTGGGTATGGGGTAAATGATCCACACCGGGGAGCAAACTGCCAAAAAATTTACGATTCGCTGCAATTCCGCCCACCGAAATGCCCCCAAACCCCACGCCATGGTAACCCCGCTCCCGCCCAATCAAGCGTGTCCGACTGGCTTCTCCCCGCACTCGATGGTAGGCCAGGGCAATTTTTAGGGCAGAGTCTACCGCTTCTGAACCAGAATTGGTAAAGAAGATCGCATTGAGATCGCCCGGTAACAACTGAGCAAGGCGATCGGCAAGGGCAAAGGGCGCAGGATGTCCCATTTGAAACGTGGGAGCAAAGTCCAGTAGAGCCGCTTGCCTCTGAATGGCTGCGGTAATCTGTTCACGACCATGCCCAGCATTCACACACCACAGCCCCGCCGTTCCATCCAGAATGTCTCGCCCATCCACACTGGTATAAAACATACCCTTCGCAGTTGCCAACAGCCGAGGTTGCTGCTTAAATTGACGATTGGCTGTAAAGGGCATCCAAAATGCGTTCAAATCCCCATGCTCGATCTGCTGCTGGGGGCGATCGACCGATACTTCAACCCAGTGATTCACCTGACCTGTGGAATGCATTGACACCTCCTTCCCATCACGACTCATGATGCAGTGCTGAAATGCATTCATTGTGACAGAAAAGGACTAATCCCTCTGGCATGTCATCTAGTTATGCCGTCTGGTCGCATAACCCACGCACTGAGATAGGGGATCGTCGGACTGATCCGGTCAGTCATCCGGGCATCGAGCACGGGCATCGAGCAAAAGTCATCCATCAAGCCATAAATAAAGCGATCGCCAGTTTTCCAGCGATCGCTCATTGATTGCACAACTTTTTGGCAATTTAGCCCACAGACTTACGACGACCCCGCTTAGCAGGAGGTACAGGCGCAATTTTTGCTTTAGCAACCCGAGGAGCTTTTGTAGCTCTCGCTTTGGGTGCAGGAGCTTCTTCCACCTTAGCGGCTTTGGGAATCCGACCCCGGCGCTTGGGAGCTGCGGGAACCACTTCGGGTTCGGGCGCAGGTGCAGCCTTCCGACGCCCCCCCCGACGCTTAGGAGCTGCTTCTTCAGTCCCCGCAACTGCATTGACTGCTGCCGTGGCTTCCGCCAAGGTTTTCTCAGTGACTTTTGCCCCCAGGTTGCGACGACGACGGCGAACTTTTCCACCTTCGCTATTGCGCTTGACAGAAGAGAGGTAGTATTTCAGGGTAGAAGCACTAATCTCAACGCCTTTCTCAGACAGCATTTTCGAGATTTCGTTGTAACCATAACCGCGATCGAGCGCCAGAGTGATTTGATCTTTCAGGGCATCGATTGCTTCACGCAGTGACCAGATTTCCTTCGGCTTTTCTGGCAAGTCTTGCAAAATGGAAGAGGCTTGTTGAATAGCGCTCTTAGAAACGAGAGTTGAAGTAGGCGATCTACGTTTTCCAGCCATTAGAGTGTCCCTACAATAACTAGACAATTGTGACTTTATTTATGTATACCCCGATTCTGGGAAAGTGACGAATTTATTTTGAAAAATTTTCTCCACTGTTGTGAGAAATCTCTCTGGAAAACTACTTCGCTTCTGGTTACTGAATGCTTAGATCCATTCCTAGGATCGCCTCTTCCTCAGTTTCTTCCCTCGTTGAGGTGCCGTTCCTTCGTCAGTCAGCAATCCATGATCACGAGAATATACAGGGTCATGATCCAGAGAGTCCTGGTGAGGTTGTTACGTTGGTTGAGGTCATCTAGGTATGCCTGTTTCAGCCGATCGGAATATTTAGCAGGATTGTCAATGAGGGCACAGATCGTTAGTCAGTCAGGTGATCAGCTTGCCTACGATTCTAGCAGCATCCCTCCAGCCAACCCTCAGCCATCACGATCATCATCGACTCTGTGCGCCTGTTGCCCCAATAGTTTCACCCCAACCCCGCCACGATCGCGACCAACAAGGGTGCTAAGAGGATAGCCGGGAGAAACGAAGCAACCCGAATTTGAGCAATTTCTAACAAATTGCAACCAATGCCGATGACGATCAACCCGCCCACACCCGAGATTAACTGCGTCGCTGGATGATTAGCTGGATCAGGTAACACTTGCGACAACAGACCTGCTGCTAGGGACAAACTACCTTGATAGAGCAAAATCGAGAGGCTGGAAAATCCCACCCCTACGCCATAGGTACTACTAAAAGGAATGGAAGCCAACCCATCCATGACCGATTTCACCGTTAATAAACTGTTATTCCCTGATAACCCATTATTCAAACAGCCCACGATCGCCATCGGTCCAATCCCAAATAAAAGACTGGCCACCACAAACCCTTCCGTAAATCGTCCGCCCCCTTTGACCCATTGTTTTAATCTTTCACCCAACTCGGTCAGCTTGACTTCAACCTGCCACCATTCCCCCAGCAGTCCACCTAGCACCATCGCCAGTAATCCCAAGATCACGCCATCAACGCGTCCTGTTTGTAACTTCAGCAATTGATGAGCCATCGTTGTCCCCAAAAAGAGCGTAAACAGTCCCAGCCCTTGAGTAATCACCCATTGCATTCCTGGCGGCAGATTTCCCCGCAGCAGTAATCCAATCACTGTACCACCCCAAATGGTTGCAACATTGATCCAAGTGCCGCTGGTTTTATCCCAAATGCTGAGGCTGAGGAGAACGGGGGCAACCTGGGCGGGTAAACATTGACTCGACACCCATTCATCGGGCAGAAACACAGATAGCTCTGGCAATAAGGAGAGCGATCGCAAATCAGACAAGAGGAACGATGGGAGCAGAAATGCCATAGATTAGCCTGATAAATCTTGCCACCATTGTCGGATATGATTGCTCAAAAGTTGATTTCCTGGAGGACTGAGATGAATATGATCTCGGTACAGCGATCGCGGCATGGATAGCGCTGCAAAACTGGGTAAACAATCTATATAGGAGAGGGAAGCGTTCTGAGTCAACTGTCGTAAGCGATCGCGGCTCTCTACTTCATAGGGTCGCGGTCCCGCTTCGATCTCGCGGAGCAGGGGGGTCAAGATTAAGAGAAAGTCAGCCCGATGCGCCTGGGCGATCGCAGCAATCGCTTGAATGGCTTCTAGATTTCGACCCACCCGATCGCCGGATTCTGCCTGAGCTGCTTGCAACGCCGCAGAGGGTGGAGGCACTGGCAAGACATAGCGTTTCAGCACTTCTTCCAACGCGAGCCACGGTTTGCGATCGGGATAATTAGGATCTTGCCCCACGCCAAGTGATGTAGGAGCCGTTGCAAATAAATCATCTGTATTAATCACCAATACGATCGCCTGAGCTTGGAAAACTCCATAGCGTTTGAGATAGGCAAGTTGATTCCGAGGTCCCCAAGAATTGGCCGAGGCATTGAGAATTTCGATCGTCGGAACCGTAGAAACCACCACCTCTCCAGAAAAATCTTCACTCTCAGGATGCGCAGATCTGGATGAATCCAACGATCGCAGCAGTAATTCTGACACCGTATCAGCTTGATCGGTCCACCAGCCACCATTCACCACTGAATCACCCAGCACAAGAATTCGTTGAGTTTGGGGCGATCGTTGAGCGGTAATCGCTGCGCCACGCATCGAGTAGTTATTAATCACGATACGATTCCCAAACCGTCGGGTCGATTGGTTGGGCAGGAGCAAATATCCTATTTCGACATCGGGTTGATAGAGGAGCGGATTACCAAAACCAAAACCGTAACGCAACACCAGTTCTAGAAGCAGCGCCAGCAATAGTAACAATGCGATCGTCAGCAAAACAGATTTCATGCAAAGGGGAACTCAACCAGCTCTTCAGTCGGGCAAAATCAGTCAGGTCACGCCTCAGGATCGGAAACACGATTTCAAGAAAATTTAACTGAAATTTTAGGAATCATTCTTATTTCTCATCAATTGCCTAATATAAAATTATAGTTGGTTATAGCTTTCCCTATTTTGTGTTGGAAAGTTGACGGTGACCAATCATCTCTGAAATCAAGACCCAACAGTTGCAATACAGAGGAGTTGCAATATTATGTCTGATCTGAATCGTGGCATTATGAAGTTTAATGGCGCTGATAGTCCTGCGGCGATCGCGCTTTCTGCGGTGGTAGTTCTGGGAAGTATCAGTATTCTCATTTTATGGGCAATGCGATCGGCCTATCTGGTGGGCCTGTAATTCACGAGCAAGCTCAAGCATGACTCAACCATAAGAATTTAGTACCCATGAGGATTTAGTACCACCCAATTATGCAGGTGGAGTGGAGCCTCGCAGAATTTTACTGGATTCCCTGTTGCTTTCTCTGCATTCGGGTTAGTTCATCAAATCGCTCAACAAAACCGCCGGATCGGATCACAGCGCTTGCGATCTCATCCGGCGGTTTCTTCTCTATTTAAATCAGGTCATCGCTGGCGGCAACCGAGTTAAGCGAATGCCAAATCCATTGGATGTTGTGTGATTCTGATGCCTAAGAACCTTGCCGCAACTTTTCTAGCACGCTGCGATCTTCCAAGGTCGAAGTATCTCCTGCGATTTCCTGCCCCGCAGCCAAATTGCGTAGCAGCCGTCGCATAATTTTCCCCGATCGCGTTTTAGGCAAGGCATCCGCAAAGCGAATTTCCCCAGGACGGGCGATCGCCCCAATTTCCTGCACCACATGCTGTTTTAAGGTCTTGAGCAGGGCTTCATCTGGCTGGTAGGTACTTTCCAAGGTGACAAAGGCAACGATTTCTTCTCCCTTCAGATCATCCGGTTTCCCCACCACCGCAGCTTCTGCCACCGCCGGATGGGAGACCAACGCCGACTCAATCTCCATGGTGCCCAAACGGTGCCCCGCCACGTTGATCACATCGTCTACCCGTCCCATAATCCAGAAATAGCCATCCTCATCCTGCCGCGCACCATCCCCCGCAAAGTAGAGATAATGTCCCTCCTTGGGCGGAATATGCTCCCAATAGGTTCGCCGAAAGCGATCGGGATCTCCATACACCGTCCGCATCATCCCAGGCCAGGGGTGCCGCACCGCCAGATAGCCGCCTTCATTGGTTGGCACAGAATTGCCGTCTAAATCAACCACATCCGCCAAAATACCAGGGAAGGGCAAGGTCGCAGAACCGGGCTTGGTGGGAATGGCTCCTGGCAACGGTGTAATCATAATCCCTCCCGTTTCCGTTTGCCACCAGGTATCGACGATCGGGCAGCGCTGACCCCCAATCACCTGGTGATACCACATCCAAGCTTCCGGATTAATCGGCTCACCCACGGTGCCCAGCAACCGCAACGACGAGAGATCCCGAGCTTTGGGATGGTCATCACCCATTTTAATAAACGCCCGAATTGCCGTGGGAGCCGTGTAGAAAATGGTGACCTTGTGTTTTTGAATCACGTCCCAGAAGGCACCAGGGTTAGAGGGTCGGGGTGCGCCTTCATACATCAGCGTTGTGGCCCCATTGGACAGCGGACCATACACCACATAACTATGCCCCGTAATCCAACCCACATCGGCCGTACACCAATAGACATCGTCCTCCTGGAGATCAAAAATCCACTTGCAGGTCATATGGGCATAGAGGTTATACCCACCCGTGGTATGCACCACCCCCTTCGGTTTCCCCGTTGAGCCAGAGGTGTAGAGGATAAACAGCATTTCTTCTGAATCTAGGGGTTCTGCAGGGCAATCTGGGGAAGCCGTTGCCATCAAATCAGCCCACCAAAAATCCCGTCCAGTCTGCATCGTAATGGGCTGCGCCGTCCGCTGGACGACGACGACTTTCTCCACGGGGACGTTCTCATCTGCTAAGGCTTGATCGACCGCATCCTTGAGGGGAACGATCGCATCCTTGCGCCATCCCCCATCTGCCGTCACCACCACCTTGGCCTTGGCATCAATCAAGCGATCGCGCAATGCCTCAGCACTAAACCCACCAAACACAACACTATGAGCTGCCCCAATCCGCGCACAGGCTAGCATTGCGATCGCCGCTTCTGGAATCATGGGCATGTAAATCCCCACCCGATCGCCCTTCTGTACACCCAAGCCTTTGAGCACATTGGCAAATTGACAGACTTCCCGATGCAACTCCTCGTAGGTCAGTGTTTTGCAATCCCCCGGTTCCCCTTCCCAAATAATCGCTGGCTTTGTTCGACGATCGGTTGCCAAATGGCGATCGAGACAGTTGTAGGACAGGTTGATTTGACCATTCACAAACCATTTTGCAAAGGGCGGCTGAGTCCAATCAAGCACCGTATCCCACGGGCGGAACCAATGCAATTCCTGTTCTGCCAAACCAGCCCAAAAGGCTAAGGGATCAGCTTTTGCCTTGTCATAGAGTTGTTGATACTGTTCCAGACTCTGAATCACCGCCTGATTCGCAAAGGTCTCACTGGGTTGAAACAGTCGATTTTCCTGAAGAATGGATTCAATTGTCGGTTGAGAGGTAGGTTGAGACATAACGCTTCTTGACTAAATAAAAGATAAACACAGGCAGGATAAGCACAGGGAAGCAGACAAAAAACCGTGCAATTGCGAAAAATCACCCTGCCACTACGATACTGGGTTTCAGGGAACACAACTCCTGTCCGAAGTTTGTAGTTTCATGAAAAAACAGGAAGAACCGATCGGCCTTCCTGTCCGTTGAGTATTGGTTTCATCTCGGTTTGATGGGGCTTATGGATACATGTAGGAGGGGGAGAGAGAGGGGGAGAGGTGCTGGAGTTAATCAAACTGAATATCCATTCCCCATCACTCCAGCACCTCACTCCGTCAACCAAGTTTTGATACGGTGCATACTCTTCCAATCTGGTTTACGGGCTAACCCATCTTCAAGATTGTTCAGAACCTCTTCCCGCAGTTCTTCAGAAATCATGATGATCTGCTGTGCCAGTTCCACATGCGATCGCACTCCAGGCTTGCCCGAATCTAACATGGCTAGGGCTAAATTCACCCGAGCTTGCGGATCCTGAGGATTGAGCTTCACCGCCCGCTGTGCTGTAGATAATGCTAAGCCCGGTTGATCCGTCAGCAGGTACAACCAAGACAGACAGGTAAAGGCCGAACTACTTTTTTTCGTGCGATCGCAAACTTCCTTAAACACCGGAATCAATTGCTCGGGCGGCTCTCCGGCTTTGTAACGTTCCAAGCCACTATCAAACAGTTCATCTACAGTCTGAGTCATCATCCGTCGAGGGTAATTGGGTAGTGGGCTGGCATCTGGGGAACTCCACTTGCCAAGGCTGTAGGATACAGCAACCCAATGGATTAGCCTATCACTAAACCTTCCGCTTCAGCCGCGCAAGCAGAATCGGGAATTAAATTCCTATCTAGGCTGAAAAGGACTTCCCACAACCACAGGTCTGGCTAGCGTTGGGATTGGTAAACTGGAATCCACCCCCAATCAAAGCATTACTGTAGTCCAGCATCATGCCATACACATAGAGCAAGCTCTTCGGATCACAGACCACTTTAAACCCGTCATAGTCATACACTTCATCATCTGGGCGAATGTTCTGGCTCGTTTCAAAATCCATCGTATAGGACATGCCAGAGCAGCCACCGCCCCGCACCCCAACCCGCAGGCAAAGGTCCTGCCCCTGTTGATCTCGCAGCATTTTCACCTGTTGCAGCGCAGCATCGCTCATCAGAATGCCTTTTTGCATTGGTTCTTTTTGCAGTGTCTCTGTCATATCAGCTTCTTCCTTCTGCCATGGTAAAACGTCACGCCCTTCCATTCTATCAGGCTGAATCTGAGACCTAGGTTCCTAGAAACATGATGAAATCTTGCAAACAGGATTGAAAATCACCCATTCGTTCCCTGAGGCGGTACTATGATGGTCTACTGCTGGGCATTCCGCCACAGTATTACAAGCTCCTTCTAAGCTGGTGTTATGACTGCTCTGAATCGCGCAACTCGACGACGGTTAATGCAACTGCCGCAGATTCCTAGTGTTTGGGAGGGCGATCGCCGTTCCCTCAGACCCGGATTGCGCCTGGTTGAAGAAGACAGGAAGGGGGAAGCAGAGGCAGAGGAAAGCGCCTGCGTACTGTGGATTGATGGATCCCAGGGCTTGGTTCGCGCCATGGATATGGTCACCGAAGAGTCGGGGAATGAGACGATCGTACGCACCCTACTGCGGGCAATGGAATATCCCCACAGCCCCGGCAAGCCCGCCAGACCTCAAAAAATTGTGGTGCGCGATCGAGAACTGCAGTTCTATCTACGGGGTGTGCTGCAAGACCTGGACATCAGTGTGGAATATGTGCAGGACTTGCCTTTAATTGAAGAAATCTTTCAAAGTCTCCAAGAATCGACCAACAGCCGCCCCCCCAGCTTACCCCCCCAGTATGTGGAACTGGTCAACGACAAAGCGGAGCAGCTTTGGCAGGATGCCCCTTGGGTCTTGTTAGGGGATCATCAAATCCTGGAAGTTGAGTTGAATCGCTGGGATCTGGGCAAGGTTTACCTCTCCATCATGGGATTGCTGGGGATGGAGTTTGGCATTCTCATGTATCGCTCGCTCGACTCCCTCAAACAATTTCGCCAACGGGTGGTTAGTTCAGACGAAGAATCGCGCAGCAGCATGGAAGCCGCTTTTCTGGCCCAGGATTG
>JAYKGX010000156.1:0-5955 GCA_035285565.1 Synechococcales cyanobacterium | reverse complement strand
TTGGGTGTGGCACGGAAGCCGTATCCAGTGCCGGGAATCAATGTTAATGAATGAAGTTGATCGCGAGTTAAGACGATCGTTTCGACCCCGCCATTGAACATTAGATCATGGGAGAGAAAACGCCCATCTAGCATCATGGTGAAACCTTGGACCGTCAGAGTTGTGGTTCCCCGTCCGCTAAGAAAACCATCATTAGCTGGAGCATAATTGATCTGCCCATCAGCCGTGATCTGAAATTTGAAGCTTGCCCTCAGACTCACGAGCAGCGGCATCTGAAATGTATATTCACCAGGGTCTAAATTAATAGTGGCTACATTCATCCCTTCGATTAACTCAGAACCTATTTCAGGAATTAAGAATTGCGTATGCGTAAGACTACTCGTATCGATTTGAATAGTAGTCATCTCGTGACGCTCCTTCAAGATGTAGTTCTTTTGCGATTTCGATCGCCTCTCATAACCTATCATGAAACCTAAGGTACAAAATTCAGGGCAAAACTGAGAATTACCCAGCAGGGTAAGATGAATTTTCTCCTCGCTACACCAGCCCCACTGACCCGGTATAGCCCTTGAGCACCCCGATCGCCTGCCCACCCGCCGTAATCCAGGTATTGCCACCCTGACAACTGAAACTAGCATTCAAACCGCTCACATCTAGGCGATCGTGCCGTCCGAACCCGTAAATTGTGGCAAATCCACCACTCCCTAAAACCACCGTATCACGACCACTGCCCAAATGAACTGTATCCTTGCCGCCCCCTTGCACCTCAACGCTCGGTCTACGGAAGGGACTGAACTGATTTACGGGATCGGGCAATGTCACCGTTCCACCCCGCAAATTAATCACATTGCGACCACTGCCAGCCTCGATCGTGTCATCGCCAGCCCCCGCAAAAATTACATCATCGCCAGATTCTGTTCTAATTAAACTACGCGTACCGATAGTAACGACCGTATCATCACCACTGCCTGTACAAATTTTGACTGAATCTTCATTCACAATCCCCGCCAGACGCGCGATAACAGAATCCAAGAGCACAAAGTCTTTGCCTGATCCGGTATTCACATGAGTCTGACCAAACATCGTGAGCACCAGTTGATTATTCCCATTGCCGAGATCCATCTTCTGGGTATAGGGCGTGCCGCCTTGTTGTAAATAGGAAAGTAGCTCAGGCACACCCACAGTCGGGGTGATAGTCACCACATCATTGCCGGAACCTGCGCAGATCTCAGCATTCCCTGCTGCTAGATAAATTCGATTGTGTCCACCCCCCGCATCCACAAAATGATTTCCATATCCGCTAATGTCGATAATGTCATTGCCATTCCCAGCAAAGACACGATCGTTGCCCCCTGCCCCTCCATCGAACACATTATTGCCATTGCCTAAATTGACAAAATCATCCCCCGTTCCAGTGATCACAAAATCATCGCCCGCTCCAGCATCAATCTTGTTATTACCAATCTGAATCGAGGCAGGGAGAGGATCGTAGAATATTGCCTGTCCACCATAGGGGGGGTAGTCTCTAATTTCCCCGAATGCAACACCGACGATAATCACATCATTGCCTTTGCCAGTTCTGATGTGGTTGTTGCCGCCCAATGCCTCAATCCAATCGTTACCTGGAGTTCCCTGAAGAGTTTGACTATTGCCGGAGGCCGTTTGCACGGTATAGGGAAAGCCTCGAAAGGTGCGGGTTACCATTACATTTTCCTCTTTTGGTAAACTAGTAATCCTATTCCCTTTTACGGTAGCGATCGCGCTCCAAATTATCCATTCGATCTTTGACCCAGGAGGCTTTGAAATATTTGTTACAATTGCTGGAAAAATGGATGGGCGTAACGGTTAATTTAAATAGCGCTTCAGATCAAGTTGTTCCTTATAATGCCCCTCTTAACCATGGTAGAAACTCTCACCTCACGGGATACCCATCAACTCCTGCAAGCCCTTCAGGAGCTTTATCAACTGCATGATCTAGAGACTTTTGGCATAGAAGCGATTACCATTATCAATCGTCTTGTGCCTAGCGAGATTCCAGAATTTCATCTCACCGACTTTCGATCGCAGACCATCTCTCGGAGTATTTTGCCCGGTTCTCTCAACTTCACGCCGGACATGGATCAAGTCATCAGAAGTCACTGGAAAGAACACCCCATTGTGCAAAATATGCCCCTCACGCTAACCGGAGCCTACAAAATCTCAGATTTTATGACTTCGCAGCAACTCCGTCAGCTAGAAGGACTGTATCAGCAATATTTACGGGTCATCGGCTGTGAGGATCAGATGGTGATGTTTCTACCAACGATCGCCTCTCAGAATGGGAATCACTCATTTCAAGCCAATTTATCGATGGCTGGAATTGCCCTGAATCGCAGTCAATGCAACTTTACTGAGCGCGATCGCCTGATGCTGAATCTCTTGCGCCCCCACTTAGCCCAAGCCTATCACAATGCTCAACACCATCAGAAATTACAGCAACAATTCGATCAGCTCCGTCAATCCTTAAATCAAGTAGGAATGATTGGGATCGATCGCGCTGGTAAAATTCACTTGATCACCGATCGGGCAAGCCAAATTTTACAGACTTACTTTGAATCGACAACTCAATTTGATCAATTACCAGAACTTCTATACTCATGGGCAAGATATCAAATCACAAAGCTAGAGCAGCATGATCAAATTTCCAATGGCAATCTTCCGCTACGGCTAGAGCAAACCAATCAACAGTTAGTCGTGCGATTATTCATTGAACAACCAAGAGAACGATATCTTCTACATTTGGAAGAAGAAATGCTAGCGGGTTCAGAATCCCTAGAGTTACTAGGATTAACGCAACGAGAAGCAGAAGTTTTAAACTGGGTGATCCGAGGTAAGGATAACCAAGCGATCGCCCAGCAATTAACCATTCACATCAGCACCGTTCGCAAACATCTAGAAAGCATTTATCGCAAACTAAGCGTGCAAAGCCGTACCGAAGCGATCGCCCAAACCCTAAATAAATTAGGCTACTTGAATTTGACTCAGGTATAGCTACTAGCTTGGCGCGTAAACATCGTGTAATAGCGATCGCGGTTTGCCATCAACTCTGCGTGACTGCCTGTTTCCACAATTTCGCCATGCTCCAGCACCACAATGCGATCGGCAATTTTGGCAAGGGCTAAACGGTGGCTGACCACCACGGCCATGCGATCGCGGGCAATGGTTTTAAAAATGTCGTAGATTTCCTGTTCATTTTTGGGATCTAGGGCGGCTGTCGGTTCATCAAACACCAGCAATTCTGCCTGAGATAGTCGCAGGAGCGATCGAGCGATCGCCAACCGTTGCCACTGCCCGCCAGAAAGGTCAATGCCGTTTTCCCATTGCTTACCCAGGGGAGTTTCCAAGCCTTGATCGAGTTCTGCAATCACTTGCCCAATGCCCGCTTCCTGCAACACTGTTTCGATCGCCACCGTTTCGCGCAGTTTGGGTAAAAAGCCCCAACCCACATTTTCCCGCAGAGTGGCTGGAAATCTAGCATAGTCCTGCATCACCACCGCAATCCGCGATCGTAGTTCATGTAAATCCAGCGATCGTAAATCCTGACCATTCCAGAAAATCGCACCTTCTGTTGGATCATAGAGACGGCAGAGTAACTTCGCTAGCGTTGTTTTTCCTGCCCCATTTTCACCCACCAAGGCAATCATCTCACCGGGACGAATGGTGAAATCAAGCTGTTTCAAGATCGGTTTTTCTGCACCAGGATAGTGAAACGTAATCGATTGCAGTTGAATGCCACGATCGTTCATAGGCACCTGCATCGGATCTAGCATCGGGCGATCGCCACTGTGCAGCATGGGTTCCAAATCCAGCAATTGGAAAATGGGAGCCGTGACCAATGCCACATCATAAATTTCACCCCCCGTGCGAATCATCACATAAAGACTGCGCCGAAGTTGCTGAATGATGCCCGTATACAGTGCCAAATCCCCTAGGGTATAGCTACCCTGGGTCACTCCCAAAATCAGATAGACATAGGGAACTGCAGCGGCGATCGTTCCTATCATTGCCCACAGGGTAACCTGCATGGCTCCATCTCTGCGCACCTTCTGCACCGAGTGAAACATTTGATTAAATAAATTTTGCCAGCGATCGAGCAGGATCCCTTGGAGCGAAAAAAGTCGTAATTCCTTTGCATAGTTTTCGCCATTCAACACCTTGGCATAGATATTCATTTCTCGGCTAATGCCCGCATAGTTTTTTTCCACTCGCCAACTCTGTCGATGGTGTTTTAGCTCTACATAGGTTGAGGGCACTGAAAAAACCAGCAATAAAATGGGAACCCACCAGGCGATCGCAAACGACAACACCACCGCTGGGATAAAGGCAAACACCCCAAATAAACTATGGGCAATAATAAAAGATAACTGCTGCATTCGTTGCATGCCCTTACCCGTCAATTCCAACAGGTTCAGGAGTGGTGGCGATTCAAACAAGGCGATATCATTAAAGTCAGCAATTTTTTTTAAAACTTGACGATCGACATAGCCCCGCACCCGATCGCGCAAGGCTCCATAAAATGAAATACCAATCGAATCCACCGAATCGACCACAAGGTTCACCCCAACCCCCGCCAAAATTGCCCAGAGTAAGGTGGGTTGGGCTTGTAATAGGGCGATCGCATCTTGCCCCTGAGCTTGCCCCAGTAGCCGAGTTGTTTCATCAATCACAATTTTGCCTAGGAAGAACGACAGCGAAGGTCCTACCCCATTAATTAAATTCAGGACTGCCAGCCGTCCCAGTTCCTGCGGTGCCGCTTGAACCACCAGTCCTAAACTTCGGCGCAATGCCTCGTAGGGCGCAAGTTCTTTAGGTTGTTGCATTCTCGTTTAATTCCTTGGTAATGACCCTGGTGATGACCGTTGACCTCACATACCACATTAGTAGCATAATGTAACATGATCTCCATGGCAATCTTTTCAACTTCGGTTGGTCAGATTCTGTTAGTCAGATCTCACAAGATTGGATACCACAAGACTCACAACCATTCCGTAAAATCCTTGCAATTCAAGAGTTGGGCAGCCTACCCAGGAAGGCGATATGATGAATGAGAACAATTCCACGCAAAATTTCGATCCAAAACTTTCACGAGAGAGAAGGGGTTTTTCATGGTAACGGTTGCAATTGTTTACTTTTCTGGTTCTGGTCACACTCACCTGATGGCAGAGGCGATCGCCAGTGGAGTTAACCAAATTTCAGGCACCCAAGCTCAGCTATTTCGCATTACCGGGGCACAAATTACGGAGGGTCGTTGGCAAGATCCAGAGATGCTGGCTCAAATTACCCAAGCAGAAGCGATCATCTTTGGCTCTCCGACCTATATGGGGGGAATTGCAGCCCAGTTTAAAGCATTTCTGGATGCGGCAAGTGAAGCCTGGTTTGCCCAAGCCTGGAAAGATAAGGTTGCAGGGGGGTTCACCCATTCCAGTTCCCTCAGTGGTGATAAGCAGGGCACGCTGTTGTATTTGGCGATTAATGCAGCGCAGCACAGTATGACCTGGGTGAATGTGGGCGATATTCCCAGTGCTTACTTGGGTAAAACGGATGGGGTGAATCGTTTGGGATCTTTTCTCGGGGTGATGGGACAATCTCCAATGGATATGAGTGGCAAGGCGGCGGAGCTTGATCCGGGCGATCGTCTGACGGCAGAACGTTATGGAGACCGGATCGCAGAAGCCACAAAACGCTGGAATCATGCCTAGGATTGGGTAGCCAAGACACCACAAGAGTTTATTTTTCGATTCATTCCAGTTATTTTGATAGGTTAGGTTTGATGTTTAACTTAATATGTTTTGTATGTTGAGTCTTATGTTTTAAACTTAACCTATAATGGTGATCGATCGTTGGTTGAATTTACAATCTGAAATCGATCGTTTGGTGGCTGAGGTTTGGGCGCGCATCCCGCGCCCAAACAGTTGC